>JBKPBM010000156.1:0-10421 GCA_046744325.1 Actinomycetota bacterium
CCTGTTGCTGGGCTGGGGCGTCGATGGAGGCCAGCGCGGTCCATGTCTTGCCGTCCGACGAATGGAGCACCGTGTGCTTGTAGCCCAGCAGATTCGGCGGTGCCGGATAGAACAGGACCAGCTGGGCGGTCTGGCCCAGCGACCTGATGGCCTCCTGCGTGGGTCGGTACGTGGCTTGGACCCGGTACACGTTCCCCCACAGCGTCTCGCCCGTGGCCGGGGCCCGGAAGGTGCCCGGGGCCAATGGGGTGATGGTGAGGATGGCTGAGGTCTCGCCGGCGATCGGCGGGATCCCGCCGTCGGGCAGGCCGAGGCTCACCTGGGCGTCGGCCGTGCTGTAGACGCTGGCCGCCGACCCCACGCTGGGATCCAGATCGATGGCGAACCGGCCCGCGACCGGCTTCGTGTTCGTCGCCGCCAGCGCGGGTGGCGGGCTGACCCAGGCGTAGGGTGGAGGCGGGGCCAGCCCGTCCAGCATCGGACGGCGAGCGGGCACACTGAGGTGCCCGCTCACGACCGCGCCGGCGAGGTAAAACACGGCCATCGACGCGCCGACGAGGAGGGCGAGGCGACGGCTCCCCGTCGGATGAGCCCGGCCTTTCACGGCACCGATTGCGGGGGGACGATGGGCCCGGTGGCGAACCGCGGAGGCCACACGACCCTGCGCTCGCCCACGCCGACCCACTCCCAGATCACACTGACCGCGCGAAGATTCGACCCCGCAAGGTCCGTGCCCGGGGCGCCGAACTCCAGGCCGCTGCCGTTGGGAAGCCCACCCTCGGGCACGCGGGTGCGGAGGGCGGCGGCCACCACGCCCGCCGGGGCGTCCGAGGACGCGTGCGGGAGCACGTCGTGGAACAAGGCCCACCCGGCCGAGAACCCCGCCAGCGCTGGAGCACCAATCTCGGCGTGGTACCGAACGCGATACGCGGAGCGGGCCTGGTCCAGCAGCTCGGCGGCCGCGGGGGTGAGCCCGGAGGGGCTGATCGAGTCCGCGTCGGGCTTGTCGGAGGCGAACAGCCCCACGGCATCGGTGCCGAGGGCCTGGCCGAAGGCGGGCATGCAGTAGCTCGAGGACGTCCCGATGTTCACCAGCACCGACAGGTGCTGGCGGACCATCTCCCGGCGAAGAGCGATGCCGTCCTGGAGGTAGGCGGACACGAACAGGACGTCGGGCTTCGCGGCGGCGATGTCCGCCACGACCTTCGCCGCGTCGAGGCGGAGGGGGTCGTATGGGAACCGGCCGGCGAGGGGCAGGCCCAACGCCCGGATCTCCTGCAGGGCGCCATCGGCCACCGCCCGCCCGTAGAGGTCGTCGACGTTCGCAACCGCGAATCGGAGGGATGAGGCGGGGCGGCCGAGGCGGGGAGCTATCTGGCCAGCCACGAAGTCCACGGCGGCCCGGCCGAGCGTCGCGCCCGTCGGAGCCACACGGAAGAAGCGCCGGCCCCCCAGGTCGTCCGACATCTCGCCGACCGCGCCGGTCTCCCAGAACAGCATCCCGCGGCGGGCGGCCTCGGCGGCGGCCGGCTCGGAGATCGTGCTCCCGTAGCTCCCAACCACCACCCGGATCCCGTCGCGGGCCAGCTGGTCGATCGCCGCAGCGGCGGCGTCGGAGCTCGTCGCGTCCACGGACTGGAATCGGATCGGCCGGCCGTTCACTCCCCCGGCCTGATTCACGAACGCGGCGGCCAGCTGCACTCCGCGGAATTCCTCGATCCCGCCCGATCCCTGCGAACCCGACAGCGGGTACACCGCCCCGATCCGAATTGTGGTGGAATCGGTGGAGGCGGGACCGGCGCACGCGGCGGCCGCCAGGGCCAAGGCCGCGATGCCCCCCGTGATCCGTCCGTGCCGAGCCCTCATCGAAGGCCCGCCAGGAGATTGGCCGCGACGTGCGTGGCCGCCGGGACCTCCCATCGCCCCGAGGCCCATCGCTGCCACGAGAGCACCAGACCGGCGCCGAGGTCCACCGGCATCGCGGTGAGGCCATAGGCTGGCAGGTGGACCAGAGCGAACGCCAGGGCCGAACCGACCACCGCGAGCGCAATCCCACCCGCGGCTTCGAGGCGGGCATAGAGGAACCTCCGGAAGAAGGCCTCCTCGGCCACGGCGGCCAGTGTCGAGAGCACGACCGACGCGAAGCCCGGCGCCGGCCGGACCGCCGGCCCTGCCAGCGTCCACGCCAGTCCGATCGCCGCCAGTCCAATCGCCAGCGTCAACGAGATGGGAACGCTCGCTGGTCGGCCTTGCGGAAGAGCCGGAGTCATCGAGACCAACAGGAGGGCGCCGGTGAGAGTAGCCAGCGCAAGCGGAAGCGCGGCCCCCCAGGGCAGCAGGAGCCGGCCCAGCAGGATCGACCCACCGACGGCCACAACGATGGCGGTCCGGTGCGAGCGACGTGGAAGATCCTGGGCCCGATCGGCCGCCATCATGGCTGCACCGTGAAGGTCACCGCGACGATGACCCGCGGGTCGAACGGCGCGTGGTCGGTGGCGACGAACTCGGCCCGGAGCAGGTGGCTTCCGGCCGGGACGTTCGGGATGTCCTGGGTCAGCTGGAAGTTCATCGACACTAGCTGGTTGTCCAGGTAGACGTGCACGTGCCCCTTGTTCGGCGTCAGGTGCGTGGAGGTGACGGGCACGATCGTCGCCCCAGTCAACCCGAGCCGTAGGTGCACGGTGGAGCCGTGCACGACCTCGCCGTTGGTCGGCGAGAGGATGGTCAGGTGGGCCGTGCTGCTGGGTCTGGGTCCAGGAGCCGTCGACCCGCTGGGCGTGGCGTCGGCGGTTCCCTTCGAACAGGACGCGGCCGTGAGCGCCACCGCGGCCACCAGCACGAGCGCCAGGGCGGCCCGGCCGCCAAGTCGAGTGTTCACTGCGTCATCTCCTTCGTTCATCTCCCGATCGATTGGGTGAAGTAGCCGGAGTAGACCTCGCCGGTCGGCGCCGTCGCCTGGATCTGGAACCGCCACGAGCCCGCGGTCAGGGTGACGTTGGCCCCGAAGTGACCGGGGTCGAACCGGATGAGGCTCAGGTCCCGGGTCGTCCCATCCGGCCCGACCGCGCTCGCCGTCGCGGAGGCGATGACCTGTTCCGTCCCCGAGGCCTGGAAGAACGTGAAGTGGACGGTGTCCGGTCCCGGCGTTCCGGGATCGATGTAGGTCTGCAGCGACCGTCCAGAAGTCAGCGTGATCGCGTACAGCGTCGGCTGCCCCGGTCCGCCCGGGATCACCGAGATCTGCTCGGGCGGAAGCCGCGTCTGAACGTTAAGGGGAACGGTCACGGCACCGGTCGGCTGCTGGACCAAGACCGAGACGCTCCAGCGGCCGTCCAGGGAGAGGTCCGTCCCCTGCGCCGCCCACGTACCGGTCCCGTCCGGCCTGAGCGCGAGAGTCGGCGTCCCGAGCTCCGGATGCCCGGGCAGGGTGAAGGCCAGGCTCAGCGCGGTGGCAGGAACCGGCCGGCCCGTGTCGTAGTCGGTCACCGTGGCCCGGAAGGCGTTCGGCCCCGCGGTGCCGGGGGTCACCGACAGCCGGACCCGAACCGTGGTCCCGAAATCGGTCCCGGTGGCCACGACCCCCCGAATCGCCACGGGCGCGGCCGTGGCCGCCGCCACCGAGCTGGCCGGTGGGAGTCCGGTGAGGACCGCGGTGACTCCCAGAATCCCGGCGGCGAGGACGACCTCGGCCCCCAGGGTACGCCGGAGGGAGGACACCCCGCCGCCCCGGCGGAGGCGCGGCACATTCACGTAGCGGTTGCGCGCGCCCAGGGCCACCAGCCCGGCGAAGAGCCCGATCTTCACCAGCAGGGTCACCCCGAAGCTCGTGTCGACCAACCGCCGCCATGCGCCAAACCCGCCGACCTCGCTGATGGCCCGCGCCACCCCGGTGACCGCCACCACCAGCAGGGCCAGGCCGGCCATCCGCGAGTACCGTCCGACGAGTGACGCCCGTACCTCGCCGGCCAGCTTCGGCGTGGCCACCAGGAGCCACGCGAGCCCGCCCACCCAGATCGCCACCGCCCCGATGTGGATCCACTGGACGGCCACGTCGAACCAGGCGAAGTGTGGCGAGGCGGCCGCGTGGCCGGCCGCAGCGTGCAGAAGCATGGTCCCGGCCACGGTGGCCGCCAGGACGGCGTAGACGACTCGCGACGGCCCCCGCCACAGAAGCGTCAGCACCGGCCAGGCCACGACCGCGACCCCGCCCCCCTGCCACAGGAGCTGGCGGCCGGGGGTGGACCGGAAGAGCTCATTGTAGGACACGCCCACAGTCGAGCGTTCGGCAACGATCCCGATGACCAGCCCGGTCGCGGCCAGACCCCAGGACGTGCCGAGCAACCATCGCGGGAGGGGCAGCCTTCCGTCGCTCGCCATCATCGCGATCGCCGCCGCTCCGAGGAGCAGGGCCAGGCCGCAATACAGGGTCCACTTCCCGATCACCGAGAGAACGGAGGGCCTGGGCGTGGTGGGGACCCGGGCGCCCGTCGCCGTCCCCCGGCCCTCCGCGGGTGATACTCCAACGCCGAAGCTGAACGAACCCGCGGTGACATGACCGTCGACCTTCGACACGGTTCGCCAGGTCACCGTATACACGCCGTCCGGAAGCGAGGGGAGCGTGACCCGGAGCTCGAGCGGTTGGCCGGGAACCGACTGGGGTGGCCCCGTCTCCTGGCCTCGTCCAGTCGAGTCCAGGACGTGGATGCTGGACAGAGCCGGGTCCGGCCGTTCGGTGAACGTGATGGTCACGGCCCTCGGAGAGGACTGGAGGAGGGCGCCGTCCGCGGGATCGGACGCCCTAACCAACGCGTGGGCCAGGGCGTTCGGGCTCGCCGCCACCAGGAGGGCACACGCCAGGACCACCGTCCCGGCGGCGAGCCCGAACGCCCGTCTGCTTCGCATCGGCCTCAGCCCGAACGCCGCGTCCGCACGAGCCCTACCGCGCCGGCGGCCAGGCCCAGGGCGCCCATGACGATGCCCACGATCCCCAAGGTGCGAGCGGTGGACGCGGCGTCCTTCGCCGACTTCGATCGTGCCTGGATCGCCGCGTTGAGACGAGGGACCTCCCGGTCGAGGCGCTGGGCCAGTTGGGCCCCGTTCGGAACCTTCGCCGGGAACTGGACGTCGACGGGATCGACCACCGGAGAGAACGTGTCCGGCCCCGAGGTGAACGACTCGTCGACCTTCTGGCCCTTGATCGAACCGTAGATGCGGAACGTGTAGTCGCCCGGCTGGGTCGGGTAGAACCACGCCCGGTAGTCGCCCGGGATTCCGAACTCGCCAACCTCGAAATCGGGCACGATGGCCAGCGTCAGCTTGTTCGCGGCCTCCTTCGCGTAGGTGATATCGACCTTCAGCGTGTCGCCCAGGTCGGTCACCGGCCGGTCCTTGGCGTCGTGCAGGAACATCTGCACCGAGTTCTCCTGTCCCGCGTAGGCGGGCTCGTCGCCGAACCCCACCGCCATGTGATACGCGCCGACCGTCCGTTCCTCGTGTGCCCACGCCGGCGAGGCGAGGCCCACCACTGACCCGATGGCCAGCGCCGAGACTCCGGTCGCGATGACCCAACTCACTCGAAGCGCCCGGACTCTTCCAGTCCAGTGCATGTCTCTGACTCCCTCCGCAGGTCGACGTCGGACGAACCTTGCGCCCGTCCGACCTGACGACAGCATCGAAGGAAACGGGACGGGCCGCCGCTCGGTCTCCGGCTGTCGCCGGGTGCTATCGAGAGGGAGGTCCTCGCAGGCCCCACGCCGCCGCGAGGATGGGAACCGGAAGCAGGGAAAGGCGCGTCGGCGCGAGAGGCGCCAGCGTCGCTGGTTCGACATAAGCGCCCCGAATGGCCAGCACCAGCCGCTCGGCCACCCGCAGGAACCGAAGCAGCAGGACCGACGCGACGCAGGCCACCAGGACCTGCAGCAGCAAACCGATGGCGAACACATGGTGGGCGAACATCCCCGCCACCGGGGCGCCCGCCGCCACGCGCTCGACCGTCTCCATCGCGGTGAACCCGAGGACCTGGAGCACCGCCAGCCGAACCGCCACCCAGCGCAGGGTTCCCGCCCTGCCCTGGCCTGCCTGGCCATCGCTCCCGGCCAAGAGGCGCAACAGAATGGTGCCCACGCCCGCGACGGCCAGGACCACGGCGATCCGCACCGCGGTGTTCAGGTACGAGTGGCCCGAATCCGCCAGCACGGCCGCGCGCACGCTGGCCCTGGGGATGGCCGCGACGTAGGCCAGCCAGTGGCCCACCAGCACCCCCCCGACCGCCGTGCTCATGAGCGGAAGGCCGCGGAGGCGGGCCCGTTCCTGCATCACGTGGCCAAGGATACGACGGGGGTCCGACATGCGGGCGCGTCGCTCATCGGGCGAAGAACGCGGTCATGGGCTCCGTGCACGTGCATCCGGCCTGGCCCAGGGGAGGAAGGTCCCAGCTCGCCTCGATGGTGCGCAGCAAGGAGTAGTGCGTGAACTGCACGTCGATGCGCGTCCCCTTCGACACCAGCGGGCTCGCCACGATGGTCACCACGTGACCGCCACCCGGCTCCTGACAGCATCCCTGGTCCGTGACGCCCTCGTCCCAGGTCAGGAGCAGGACCCCGTCGGGGCCCAGCGCATGGATGAGCCCTGGCACCAGCGTGGACAGGAAATCGTCCCCAGCCGAGATCGGGCAGTCGTGCGTGTCATGGCAGAGGTCAGGGGTGATCCACACGAACGCCGGGAGCCGGCCGCCCGCGATGTCGGCGTCCAGGTCCGTCAGCGGGACCACGTTCCGGCACCGGGCGGGGTCGTTCGCCACGTCGTCGAAGTACATCACCGGGTTGTGCTTCTTCGCGTAGCGCCCCGACGTCGCGCCGAGGAAGCACGGCGAGGGCAGGCCCTCGATGTACGCCTTCCACGACCGACCCGCGCCCTCCAGCTGGTCGATCAGGTTCTTCGCGCCGAGGTGGCAGTCCGTACAGTCCGACTGGATGCCGAACGTCGAGCCGCCCAGCAGCGCCAGGTAGTTCGGCAGCGATGGATGGGCCACGGCGAAGTACGAGGTGGCCAGCCCGTACCGATCCGCCAGCGCGTTGATGTAGGGCGCATCCGGGTTCCCGATGATCGACCCGTACTCGTGGTTCTCCATCAAGATCACCGCGATGTGCTCGATGTTCGGGCCGGAGCTGAGCGGCGACGGCGAATGTGATGGAGACGGGGCGGTGCTCGCCGTGGGCGAGCTCGTCGGCCCGGCACCGGGCGACCCGCCACGGCACGCCGTCGACAGCACCAGCAAGCTGGCCAGCCCGGCGCCCAACCGCCTCATCGTGCGCCGGCCTCTCAGAACTGCGGGCTCTCGGTGTACTCCCCGAACACGGTGCGCAGCGCCCCGACGATCTCGCCCTCCGTGCAGTAGGCGCGAGCACAGTCGACCAGGACGGGCACGAGATTCTCGTCGGTGGCGGCCGCATCGCCCAGCCGCCGGAGCGCGCCCTCGACCGCATCCGCATCCCGGCCCTCGCGCATCCGGCGTACGCTGGCAAGCTGGCGCTCCTCGGTCTCCATCGGGATGATCAGGGTGTCGATGGGCGCCTCGTTCTCGTTGACGAACTCGTTCACCCCCACCCGGACCAGCCGCCCCTTCTCGAACCTCGTCTGCTCCCGGAAGGCGGCGTCGGCGATCTCGGACTGGAAGAACCCGCGCTCGATCCCCACCAGCATGCCCTCGAGCATCGAGCCGTTCCCCATCTCCTTGATCTTGGCGAAGTACTCCTCGGCCGCCTCCTCCATCCGGTTGGTCAGCGCCTCCACGAAGTACGAGCCGCCCAGCGGGTCGATGACGTTCGCCGCGCCGGTCTCGTGGGCGATGATCTGCTGGGTCCGCAGGGCGATCTCGGCCGCCTTCTCGGTGGGCAGGGCCAGCACCTCGTCGAGGGCGTTCGTGTGCAGCGACTGCGTGCCTCCCAGGACCGCCGCCAGGGCCTCGATGGCCGTGCGCACGATGTTGTTCTCCGGCTGCTGCGCCGTGAGCGAGCAGCCCGCCGTCTGCGTGTGGAACCGCAGTCGGAGCGACGTCGGGTCCTTCGCGCCGTACACGTCTCGGAGCCACTTCGCCCAGATCCGTCGGGCCGCCCGATACTTGGCGATCTCCTCGAAGAAGTCGATGTGCGCGTTGAAGAAGAACGACAGGCCCTGGGCGAACCGGTCGACGTCCAGCCCCCGCTGCTGTCCCAGCTCGACGTAGCTGAACCCGTCGGCCACGGTGAACGCCAGCTCCTGGGCCGCGGTGGAGCCCGCCTCGCGGATGTGGTAGCCGGAGACGCTGATCGGGTGGAACTTGGGGACCTCGTTGGCGCAGAACTCGATGAGGTCGCCGATCAGCCGGAGGTGCGGGCGGGGCGGGAAGATCCACTCCTTCTGGGCGATGTACTCCTTGAGGATGTCGGTCTGCAGGGTCCCGTCCAGGGTCCTCCGGTCGACGCCCTGCTTCTCCGCGGCGGCCAGGAAGAAGGCGAACAGGATCACCGCGGGGCCGCTGATGGTCATGGAGGTGGTGATGTCGCCGAGCGGGATCCCGTCGAAGAGGGTCTCGAAGTCCCGGAGCGAGTCGGTGGCCACCCCGCACCGCCCGACCTCGCCCTCGGAGCGCGGGTCGTCGGAGTCCCGGCCCATGAGCGTGGGCATGTCGAAGGCGACGGAAAGCCCGCCCTGGCCCTGCCGGAGCAGGAACTTGTAGCGGGCGTTGGTCTCCTCGGGTGAGCCGAAACCGGCGAACTGGCGCATGGTCCACAGCCGCCCCCGATACATCGTGTGGTAGACCCCGCGGGTCATGGGGAAATGGCCGGGGTACCCGAGGTCGCGCTCGTAGTCGAGGTCCTTGACGTCCTCGGGCGTGTAGATGGGCTCGAGCGGCTCGCCGGACAGGGTCTCGAAGTCGGCGTCGCGCTCCCCCGCTTTGCGGTAGTGCTCCTGCCAGTGCTCGTACGCGTCGTCAGCCATTCGACTCTCCGACTTCGTCACGCGGCCATTGGATCCTCACAAGTATTGCAGCGGTTCGGTCATTCCGAGTTAGGGGCATCGATTGTTGAGACGACTTGTTTCGTCGATGATGGCCTGTCGATCGGTCCCCGCTTGAAACACGACTTGGTCTTTCTTGTACTCCTTCACTCGAAGAGGACCGTGCTCGAGCCCAGACAGGACGCACGAACAGTGCGCCATGGACCGGCCGGCTTCCATGCACCCCTCAAGGAAGGCGCTCGGACCCGACGCGTCATGACGGCCGACGAGGACAAGCACAAGAGACAGAACAGCAGCAATGCCAACCGCCGCCACGGGGAACAGCCACTTCCTCGGCCTGCGGCTTGGGGCACCGGCGGCGAACTCCGACGGTCTGCCCTGCTCGGGCTGGAACTCTCCCCGTCCTTGGTCGCTCATTGGATCCCGCTCGCGATCTGCTCGAGAAGGAGCTGCGCAGCCGCATACGGGTCGACGCGCCGTGAAGCAAGACTTTCGACGATCCCGCCTGTCATCGTTCCAGTGATCTGTTCTCTGAGCCGGTAGGCAACCATGCTCTTGACCTCTTCGAGCACCCGGCGACGGCGCTTCTCCTCCAGAGAACCACTGGCCTCACCGTGCTTGCGGTGCTGCTCGATCGCCTCCCAGAGCTCGTCGATCCCGTCGCCCGTCACCGTCGAAGTCCGAACGATCGGCGGCACCCAGTCGGCCTTGGGCCCCATCCGTAGCATGTTCCGGAGGTCGCGCACCGCGTCGTCGGCGCCTTCCTTGTCGGCCTTGTTCACCACGAACACGTCAGCGATCTCCAGGATCCCGGCCTTGGCCACCTGCACGGCGTCGCCCCACCCCGGCGAGACCACCACCAGCGTGGTGTCAGTGGCCGTGGCCACCTCGACCTCGGCCTGGCCGACGCCCACGGTCTCGACCAGGATCAGATCCTTGCCGGAGGCGTCCAGGATCCGCAGCGCCTCCGGCGCGGCCAGGGCCATCCCGCCGAGGTGCCCGCGCGTGGCCATCGACCGGATGAACACGCCGGGATCGGTGGCGTGGGCCTGCATGCGCAACCGGTCGCCCAGCAGCGCCCCCCCGGTGAACGGAGACGTCGGGTCGATGGCGAGGACCGCCACGGTGTGTTCGCGTTCACGCGCTGCCTTCACGAGCTGCGCGGCCAGGCTCGATTTCCCCACGCCCGGGGACCCTGTCAGACCCACCGTCTGCGCGCGACCGGTCCTCGCGTAAAGCGCGGCGCTCAGCGCGGGAAGGTCGGACGAGCCGTCCTCGACCATCGAAATGGCCCTGGCGACCGCCCTGCGATCGCCGGCCAGCACTCGCTCTGCGAGCTCGCTCGGCTTCATCGGACCGCAACGATACCGAGCCCAGATCCGACCTGGTCAAAGGGGTTCTGGTGGACTGCACCAATTTGAGCC
>JBKPBM010000005.1:0-4689 GCA_046744325.1 Actinomycetota bacterium
CGGCGAGATCCTTCAGGGGCTGGCGCTGTCACCGGGCGGTGGCCAATCGATCTTCGTCCCCCTGGAGGGAACGACCCTCCCCGACGCGCTGGCCTCGTGGTTCGCCGACCCCGGCCGGCCGAAGTGGGTCCACAACGGCAAGGACCTGGAGACCGCGCTTCGATCATCGGGATGCCGGATGGAAGGGGTGGCCTTCGACACGCTGCTGGCCGGCTACCTGCTGGACCCGGCCGAGGCGAACTACCCCCTCGGACACCTCACCGACAAGTACCTGGGCGCCGACCTGCTCGCCGATACCGAGGAGGAGGACGCCGGCCAGCTGTTCGCCGACCCGTCACGGCGCACCGGCACCGAGTCCGCGGCCGTCGGGTTGCTGGCACCGGTGATGGAAGAGCGGGTCCGGCGGGCCGGCCTCGCGCCGCTCCTGGCCGATGTCGAGCTTCCGCTGTCCAGCGTCCTGGCCCGGATCCAGGCGGCCGGCGTCGGACTGGACGTCGCGTACCTGCGCGAGATGTCCGAGACCCTCGGCGACCGGATGGCCACCCTGGAACAGCAGATCTACGAGTTGGCGGGGGAGCCGTTCAACATCGGGTCGCCCCCGCAGCTGGCCATCATCCTGTACGAACGGCTGCACCTGCCCATCCTCAAGCGAACGACGAAGGGCCGGGCCCCATCGACCGACGCCGACGTGCTGGAGAAGCTGCGGGACCAGCACCCCATCGTCGAGGCCCTCCTGCAGTTCCGCGAGCTGTCGAAGTTGAAGTCGACGTACCTCGACGCGCTGCCGCCGCTGGTCAGCCCCAGGGACGGGCGCATCCACACCAGCTACAACCAGGTCGGCGCGGCCACCGGGCGCCTGTCCAGCGTCAACCCGAACCTGCAGAACATCCCGGTCCGAGGCGAGCTTGGCCGGCAGATCCGGCGCGCGTTCATCCCGGGTGGGCCGGACCGCCTGCTGCTGGTGGCCGACTACTCGCAGATCGAGCTGCGAGTGATGGCCCACCTGTCCGGGGACGAGGCCATGGCCGAGGCGTTTGCCGCCGGGAAGGACTTCCACGCGGCCACCGCAGCCAAGGTCTTCGGGGTGCCGCTGGATCAGGTCGACGGGGCGATGCGCGGGCGGGTCAAGCAGATCAACTACGGGCTTCCGTACGGGATGAGCGCCTACGGGCTGGCCAGCCGGATCGGGATCGCGCCGGACGAGGCCGAGGAGTTCATCGAGGCCTACTTCGCCCAGTTCCCCAAGGTGCGGGAGTTCCTGGACCGGCAGGTGGCCCGGGCGGCGGCCGAAGGGTTCACCGAAACGATCCTGGGGCGGCGGCGCTACCTTCCCGAGCTGCAAGCGTCCAACCCTCGGGTCCGGGACATGGGCCGGCGGATGGCCCTGAACGCGCCGATCCAAGGAGGGGCGGCCGACATCCTGAAGCTGGCCATGATCAAGGTGGATGGGGAGCTGTCCTCATCGGGGCTGGACTGCACGATGGTGCTGTCGGTGCACGACGAGCTGGTGTTCGACGTGGCCACATCCGCCCTCGACCCGTCGGCGTCGCTGGTCAAGGAGGCCATGGAGTCGGCCTACGATCTGACCGTTCCGCTCAAGGTCGACCAGGGGTGGGGGAAGAACTGGGCGGAGGCCGCCCCCGCCGGTCACTGACCGAGCGACGGTAGGGACGCATCTTGCCTCGGGGGCTCCCACTCTCGAGGCGTGGGTTGGATAATCTCGGGGTGCTCGCGCGCGGACATCGTCTTCGGCGGGTAGGAATCGCGATCTCGCTGATCGCTGCGACGATCGCACCGGCCGGAGCTTCCTGGGCGGCTTCGAAGTTGGTTGCTGCGACGTGCGCGCCGTTCAAGGTCGTGCCCGCGCCGAAAGTGGTCGGCGGCAGAGCAGACTCGATCTCCGGGACTTCGCCCACCGACCTGTGGACGGTGGGGCTGGGCATCTTCCAGCCCACGATCCTGCACTGGAACGGCACGGCGTGGACCGTGTCTCCTCAGGACGGAGTGGAGGGCTCGTCCACGGCGGTGGCGGCGATCTCTCCCACCGACGCCTGGCTGGTGGGGGAGAGCCCGCCGGAGGGGCCGATCCCGATGTCCAAGCACTGGGACGGCTCGATCTGGAGCAGCATCCCTGTGCCCCAGATCGGGCCCTCGGACAAGTTGAACGGGATCGCCGCGGTCTCCTCGACCGATGTGTGGGCGGTCGGAAACGATGACAGCTTGCATCATCCCTTGATCGTGCACTGGGACGGCTCCGCCTGGAGATGGATTCCAGCCCCACACGAAGTCGTGGGATCCAAGCATGAGCTATACGGCATCAGCGCCGTGAGCGCCACCGATATCTGGGCCGTGGGGCTCACCACCAGGGGAAACTCGACCACGCCCCTCACTGAGCACTATGACGGACAGGGCTGGACCGTGGTGGATTCTCCGTTCCTATCCGGCAATGAGAACAGCCTGGTCGCCATATCAGCCCGGGCATCCGATGACGTCTGGGCGGTGGGGAGGGAAGGAGATAGCCCCACTGGCAGCCGAACGCTCGCGGAACACTGGGATGGTCGCGCATGGAACGTCATCCCCACGCCGGACGTGGAGGGGATCACGGAGCTGTTTGCAGGGGTTGATGCCGTCTCCGCGACCGACGTCTGGGCGGTGGGAGTGTGGCGACCGGGAGTCTCGGATCTCACGTTGGCAGAGCACTGGAACGGCACGGCATGGAGCAAGGTAGGAACCCCCCCGTTGGAGAATGCCGGCATCGGCGCGATTCTGGAGACGATGCCCACCGAGGTGTGGGCGACGGGATCGATCTACGATCCAAGCATTTCCACGTGGCGTCCTCTGATCATGCGGTCGGGCGGGTGCCGTTCGGACTCGTGACCTTGACCATATCCGGGCCCCGGCGATAGGGTGCCAGAGGCCGCATGGATTGGTCCGCAATCGTCCTCGTCCTGTCAGCGACTGCTGCCGTGGTCCTCGTGGCCTCCGGTTGGACGAAGCTGAGACAGCCCGGCTCGTTGCTCAGGGTCCTTCGTGCCATCCACGTCCCGGTCGGTCCTCGCCTTGTTCGGGCCTTCGGGGTGATCGAGCTGAGCCTGGGGGCCGGCTACTTGCTCCATCCGACGGGATGGGAACTGCTCGCTGTTGGCGCGCTCTACGCTGGATTCGCCGCCTTCCTGGGCGCCGTCCTGGTGTTCGACATCGAGATCCCCTCGTGTGGGTGTGCCGCCGAGGACGTCCCTCCATAGTGGATGCATGTGGCGCTCGATCTCGTGGCCGCCGCCGGCGCGTTCGGGGCCGCCTCGCTGCCGATGTCGTCGCGTTCGATCCTCGGGGTGGCCTGGCACCTCCCTGCGCGCGGGCTGGGCTTCCTGGTGGGGGTGGTCACCCTTTCCGGCCTGGCCGTCCTTTCGGTCACCCGGTTGCCGACGGTTCTGGTCGCGTACCGGGGGCGGAGGCGATGACCGGGTGATCGATCAGCTGCTGGGCCGGACGGTGGCCATGCTCGACCGCCGAGTCTCCCGGCGTCGACTGCTCCAGCGGGCGGCCCTGGCCGGCTCGGCCATCGCGGTGGCCCCGGTTCGGTATCTGACCCGCCCCCTCAAGCCTCTCGCCGTGATCACCTGCTCCGACTGCTCCTCCTCGGATACCTGCTGCGACGGGTGGACGGTGTTCTGCTGCACGATCAACGGTGGGGACAACTCGTGCCCGTCCAATACGTTCATGGGCGGATGGTGGAAGTGCACAAACTACACGGGGTCCCAGCTCTGCGATGCGCAGAACGTCCGCTACTACGTCGACTGCAACCGGACGCCTGGCGCGACGTGCGACGAGGGCTGCCACTGCGCGAAGGACACGTGCAGCAACCGGTCGACCTGCTGCAACGTCTTCCGCTACGGACAGTGCGACACCGAGATCACCGACACCACCGAGGTGGTCTGCCGGATGGTCACCTGCGTGAACCCCTCGACGCTGTTCATCAACTGCAATTCGACGCTGTTCGTCGACGACAACACGTGCAGCCATGAGGCGCCGTGCCTGTGAGGAGGTAGTCGCATGGCCGTTCTGGTGACCGTCGAGACGCTGGTCCTGGGCCTGCTAGCGCTGCTGGTCGCCGGGCTCCTGCGCAGTCACGCCGAGATCCTGCGACGGCTCGCGGAGGTCGAGGCATCCGGTTCGGGGATGGCGTCCGCGTTGCCCGAGCCGCGGCTCGGGCGGACGAACGCGCCGGACATCGTGGGGACCTCGCCTGCCGGCGATCCCGTCAAGGTGGCGGTGACGGCCACGCAGCCCGGGACGCTGCTGGCCTTCCTGTCGAGCGGATGCGACAGCTGCCGGTCGCTGTGGGATGGCCTCGGCCGTCCGGAGGCCGAGCTTCTGTTCAACGTCCGCCTCGTCGTGGTCACCAAGGGACGTGACCGGGAGAGTCCCACCAGGATCGGGGACCTCGCGGCATCGCGGGCCACGGTGGTGATGTCCTCGCCCGCGTGGGACGACTACGCGGTGACGGGCAGCCCCTTCTTCATCTTCGTCGACGGACGGTCGGGTGCCATCCACAGCGAGGGGTCGGCTCGGAGCTGGACGCAGGTCTCCTCGCTGCTTCGCGATGCGTTGGCCGATGAGCCGCCCGGGCAGGTCCCGGTGGTCGAGGGGGCCGCTGCGTCCGACGGCTCCCCCGAACGGATCCGGCGC
>JBKPBM010000358.1:0-5928 GCA_046744325.1 Actinomycetota bacterium
GTGCCGAGGCCATCGACAGGGCCGCCACCATCGGAGCGAGGACGCAGAGCAGGGTGGTGGTGACCTGAGGCGTGGTCTGGCGAGACGGCGAGAAGCTCGGGGCGGTCGGTTCCGACCCCAGGGCGAGGTACCGCACGGACACCACGATCGCCGTGCCGCCCACCGCCAGCAGCATGGCCCCCCCGAGCTTCAGATCGGGATGGGCGCCGTGCCCCTCAAGGAAGCCGAACGCCGAGGCGATCCCCGAGGCGAGCATCACGCCCATCAGCGTCGCCGGGGAGACCAGCCGGGCCCGCCCTGACGCCGCGACCACGCGGATAGGAGGGCTCGCGATCGGCTCGTTCGGCAGCGGTGAGGTGGCCATGGCACCCCTCCTTCGGATAGGGGGGCGCCCGCATGTACTACGGCTCGAATCCAGAGAGAGATTCCCCCGGGCCGTCTATCTCACCCGTCGAGGACGGGGATTGAGCCTGCACCCGAGCGTTTCCTCGTCTTCGCCGGCCAGCGCTCGATGGTTTGACCCGGACAGCGCACGGCCGTACGTTGGCCCACGCCGCTCGACCCACACCGAACCCGAAAGGAGCCACGTGAGCGACGAACGATGGCCGGTGCTGGTGACCCGGCGCCTTCCGCAACCCGCGCTCGATCGCATCGCGGCCCGGTGCGACATGACCCTCTACGAGGGACCGGGGGCAATGCCCCGCGACCACCTCCTTCGTGAGGTCAAGGGCAAGCCCGGCGCGGTTACGCTGCTCACCGACACGGTGGACGACGAGTTCCTGGACGCCGCCGGCCCGCAGCTGCTCATCGTGGCCAACTACGCGGTCGGCTTCGACAACATCGACGTGGCCGCGTGCACCCGGCGCGGCGTCATGGCCTCGAACACCCCCGACGTCCTCACCGAGACCACCGCCGACCTCGCCTGGTCGTTGCTGATGGCGGCCGGCCGCCGCATCGCGGAGGGTGACCGCTTCCTCCGGCGCCGCGAACCCTGGATCTGGGGGCCGATGATGATGCTGGGGCAGGACATCCACCACAAGACCATGGGGATCGTGGGATTCGGGCGGATCGGGCACGCCCTGGCCCGTCGGGCCCAGGGCTTCGGCATGAAGGTCATCTACCACGACGTGTACCGGCCGTCGCCGGAGCTGGAGCGGGAGCTGGACGTGGAGTTCCGCGAGCTGGACGACCTCCTGGAGGAAGCCGATTTCGTCTCGCTGCACACCAACCTCTCCCCCGAGACCCACCACCTCATCAACGCCGAACGGCTCAAGCGCATGAAGAACACCGCCGTGCTGGTGAACACGTCACGGGGCCCGGTGATCGACGAGGCCGCCCTGGCGGATGCGCTCGAGTCGGGCGAGATCTTCGCCGCGGGCCTGGACGTCTTCGAGAAGGAGCCAGACGTCCATCCCAAGCTCCTCGAGCAGGAGAACGCCGTGGTCATCCCACACCTGGGCAGCGCCACCGTGGATACTCGCATCGCCATGGGGTTGCTGGCGGCGGACAACCTGATCGCCGCCCTGGAGGGACAGCGGCCTCCGACCCTGCTCAATCCCGAGGTGTGGGAGAGCAAGCGCGGTGGCGCGTAGCGTCGCCGATGGCCCCGAGGCGAGACGGGATGATGAGGCGGATCGGACGGTCGGTCTCGTGTGCATGCCTGATCGCGCTCTCCCTGGCGGGCTGCTCGAGATCGACCCCGAAGGCTCCGGCGTCGGCCCAACCCGCCCCAACGCCCACTGGGAACGCACCCCCATGGCCCCGGCCCTCCGACACGCTCGACCTTGCCCGGAAGGCGGGCCTGGTCCCGGCGACCCAGGAGTTCTTCACCTATCACGTGCACGCGCACCTCGACGTGTTCGTGAATGGGAAGCCCGTCCAGGTTCCCGGCGGCATCGGCATCAACATCGACGATCCCGCGGTGCACTCCGGGGTGATCGACGGCGCGCCGGCCTACGGTGGGATCAGCACGCCGTGCGCACAGCCGTGCATCTCGCCCCTGCACACCCACGACGTCACGGGCGTGATCCACACCGAATCCCCCGAACGGCACGACTACCTGTTGGGCCAGTTCTTCGCCGAGTGGAAGGTGCGCCTGGACGCTCGATGCGTGGGCGGCTACTGCAAGCCCGACAGCATCTCGGTCTTCGTCGATGGCACGGCGTTCACCGGAAACCCGGCGGGCATCGTGCTCAAGGATCGCGAGGAGATCGCCATCGTCATCGGCACGCCGCCGCCGACAATCCCCGCAGCATTCCCTTCCTAGGCTGACGCTCTCCTCCGTCCCACGATGATCGCCCAGCCCAGGAGGTCTCGCTCCCAGCGCAGGTAGCGGTCGCGGTACCGCTCCGTCCGCGCGCGGATCTCCTCAGCGCCCGGCTCGTTCGCGTGTAGGGCCAGCCACTCGTCCGCGGCCAGCCAGTGGAGCGTCTCGTAGCGGTCCCAGTCGTCGAGCGATGCGTCGATCAGCGTGACCGGCGTCAGCCCCGCCGCCTCGAAGCGTTCGATGGTCTCCGGCAGCGGGAGGAAGTCCTCCTCGTCGGGATCGGGTTCGAACCCGCCCGGCAGCGGCCACGTGCGCCAGTACGGCTCGCCCACGGCCACGATGCCGGATGGGCGCACCGCGGCGGTCAGGGCGGCGAGCGTCCCTGGCAGCCCGTCCCAGATGAAGCTTGCGCCCAGGCAGAGGGCAGCGTCGAAGTATCGGGGCTCGATCGGGTGGTCGCGAGCGTCGGCACGGACCAGTTCGATCTGATCGTGAAGACCTGCCCCCTTGACGCGCTGTCGAGCGATCAGGTGGAATTCCTCGGCCCGCTCGATGCACATCACATGGCATCCGAACGCGCCGGCCAGCAGGATCGCCGGCCCGCCGCGCCCGGAGCCCACGTCCAGGACGCGGGAGTTCGGACCAAGGCCCAGACGCTCGCCCAGCAGCCGGATCTTTTCGGCGCTGGTCGGATTCTGGATCTCGTGCTTGCTCTCGACGACGCCGAAGAACCAGGGCATCACCGGTCGCTCCGGGCTGGGTGAGAGTGCGACATCTGTCGGCATCCTAAGCGGGCGAGGGTCGGTCGGAGCTTCGGTGAGGAAGCCCGACGAACAGGGCGACGGGCGCGAACAGCAGAAGCCACAGCGCGACGCCGAGCCCGGCCCGCTCGGCCAGCACGCCGATGCCGATGGGCGCCAGCCGCCCCAGAAGGTCGGCCACGTCCGACAGCGCGATGGCCGACCCACTCGAGCCGGACATGGCCGTGAACAAGCGCCCCTGGGGGATGCCGTACCAACCCGCGCGAAGGGCCGACAGCATCGCCAGGAGGACCAGCTTCAGGCCCACGCCTGGGACCACCAGGAACAGCGGGAACACCAGCGCGACGGCGGCTGCGCTGGCCCGCAGGTACCGAACGCCGTCCACGCGGGCCAGGACGGGCAGGAGCAGGACGTCGCCGGCCAGCCCGGCCGCGGCCCATGCCACGACCGCCAGGCCGCCGACCACGGCATCGACATGGACCACGTCGGCGAAGTACAGCGCGAGGTAGCCGAACAGGACATCGCCCAGGAGGTCGGTGGCCTGCAGCAACAGCAGCCACCGGACCACGTCGAACCGGCGGAGCGCTCGCACCGCGTCCCGGGCCACCGAGGCGAACCCCCGATGATCGCCGTTGCCCGCGAAGGGGATCCGGCGAGCCGCCCACCCGAAAGCCAGCGTCCCAACGGCGAACACCGCGATGGGGCCTCGCCAACCCAGGCCCAGCGAGGCCGACCCGGCCACCGCCAGCGGACCGATGAGTACCCCGATTGACCCGGCCACCACCCACCTGGCCATGCCACGGTCATGGCCGGTCGGGTCCAGGTCCATCAGCGTGGCCTGGGACAGGCTGACGAACGCGCCGGACGCCGGCGCCATGACCAGCGCGCCCACCAGCAACGCCGGGTACCCCCAGGCGAGGGCGAACGCGGCCATGCCGATGGCGAAGACGACGCCACCGATCAGGACGATGGGACGCCGGTGACCCGCGTCGGCGGCCACGCCGAGGAAGGGCTCGAGGACCGCGCCGAGCACGTTCGGCAGGCTGATGATCAGCCCGATCTGGACGTAGGTCAGATGGAGGTCGGAGCGGATGAGCGGCCAGGCCGCCTCACGGGCGCCGTAGACGAGCTCGTCAAGGAACTCGATGGCCAGCAGGACGGCGGCCGTGCCGAGCAGGGCCCGATCCCGGGCCCGAGGTCAGCGGAAGGGAAGCTGCCTCAGCATCGTTCGGCGAGTGTATCGGATGACCAGGCGTCAGTTCGAGAGCGCGTGCACGCCGCCCGGGACCGATCGAAGCTTGCGCGTCTCGAACACCTCGTCGAGTAGGTGATACGCGCGGGCCTCCTCCGCGGTCATGAACCGGTCGCGGTCGAAGTCCTCCAGGATGACCTCGACGGGCTGGCCGGTGTGCCGGGCCAGGATCTCCGCCGCGCGACGCCGCCAGAACATGGCCTCACGCGCGTGGATCTCCATGTCGGTCGGCGAGCCCTGGTAGCCGTACGATCCCTGGTGGATCATGATCCGGGCGTTGGGCAGGGCGTATCGCTTGCCCGGCGTGCCGCCCGCCAGCAGGACGGCTCCCATCGACATCGCCATCCCGATGCAGATCGTGGAGACGTCCGGCTTGATGAACTGCATCGTGTCGTAGATGGCCATCCCCGCGTAGACCTCTCCCCCGGGGGAGTTGATGTACAGCGCGATGTCCTTGTCGGGATCCTCGCTCTCCAGGTGGATCAGCTGGGCCACGATCAGGTTGGCGATGGCCTGATCGACCGGGGCCCCCAGCACCACGATCCGGTCGCTCAAGAGGCGCGAGTCGATGTCGAACGAGCGCTCCCCACGGTTCGTCTGCTCGATGACCATCGGAACGAGGTGACTGCCCTGCCCGCCCTTGCCCGGCCTCCTGTCGATTGGTCCCGCTCCTCGGGATCGTGTTATCTCATATTCGAGATATCACGAACGGCGTAGGATGGCAACCGTGGACCTCATCCTCCTTCGGCCCGCAGTCGACGTATGGCACGACATACGTTCTGCGCGAGAGGCTCGGGGGGGGCGCGGAAGATGAGCGCCCGTTGGCACGATCCGGTGTTCCCGGGGTTCGCCGAGATGGCCGACCGACGGCGCGCGCTCGCGGCGGAGCTGGCCGAGCGCCGCATGGCCCTGGGGCTGTCGCAGACGGAGGTCGCCGCCCGCATGGGGACGTCGCAGTCCGCGGTGGCCAGGCTGGAGTCCGGGGAGGCCGACATCCGGCTGTCGACCCTGGAACGGTACGTCGCAGCGTTGAATCAGAAGCTGTCCTGGCGACTGGCGGCACGATGATGGCGGGTCTGGAGGGAGCCGGCGGGGACCTGTCATCGACGGTGGCGTCGTCGTTGTTCGACCGGCGGATGGTGTTCGTGCGAGGGCCGCTCGACGATGCCGCGGCGGCCGAGGTCGCCCTCCAACTGATGAGCCTGGATGCGCTAGGGGACGACCCGGTGTCGCTGTTCGTGGACAGCGCTGGGGGCACGCTCTCGGGCGCGTTCGCGGTCATCGACGTGATCGACCTGCTCGGCGTCCCGGTGCACGTCACCTGCCTCGGTCGGGCGGAGGGCCCCGCGGTGGGGGTCGTGGCGGCGGGGGACCACCGTCGGGCCGGCCTCCACGCACGATTCCGTCTCAGCGCCCCGAGGGTGGCCGTCGAAGGATCCGCGCCGGACCTGGAGCGCCAGGCCGATCGCCACGAGGAGGACCTCCGTCGGTTCGTGGTGCGACTGGCCCGGGCTACCGGGCGAACGATCGAGCAGGTCGGGACCGACCTGGATGCGGGCCGCCTGCTCGACGCCCGCGAGGCAATGGAATACGGCCTGATCGACGAGATCTGGAGCCAGCGCTTCGAGTAGACACGGCCAATGTCGAGA
>JBKPBM010000174.1:0-2566 GCA_046744325.1 Actinomycetota bacterium
GGCCACCTCCGCAAGCCGGTCGCCCTCCGCATCCCAGCTCGAGTCTTTCAGGTGATAAGGGGCGAACTGAACCACCGCGCTCAGGACGTGGACTCCATCCGGGGCGAGGGTCGGGTCGGAGAGGGTCGGGATGGTCGCTTCGACGAAGGGCTCGTCCGAGACCTGGCCGTACTTCGAGGCGTCGAAGGCGCGTTCCAGATAGTCGATGCCGGGCGCGACGAGGATCCGTCCTCGAAGGCGTTCCGGCGAGTCGGCCGAGGGGATCGGCGGCAACCCATCGAGTGCGAGGTTCAGCTTCGCCACAGTCCCTGGGGTTCGGATGTTCTGGGCGCGCCACGACAGCGTGGGGCCGAGCGCGACAGGATCGATCCAGTCCAGGAGGGTGTGCTTGGGGTCGGCGTTCGATGCGACGATCGGGGCGGAGATCTCCGGCCCGTCCGCCAAGGCCACACCCGTCGCTCGATCGTCCTTCGTCATCAGGCGCGCCACCTCGGCGTCGCACCGGATCTCCGCTCCGAAGCTCCGGGCCGCAGACGCAAGCGCTCCGGCCAGCGCGCCCGGCCCGCCCCGGGCAACCGTCGCCTGACCCGCCGCTCCCCCATCATTGCCCGCCGAGTCCGCCAGGAGGACGGCCGCCGTCCCCGCCGACCACGGACCCATGGCCGTGTACTGGATGCCGCGGGCGGCAATGGCTCCGCGAAGCGCTTCATCTTCGAAGGCCTCCTGCACCAGGTCCGCCACCGCCATGGGAAGGATCCGGAGCGTCTCCCGGAGCTGCGGCCGTCCGCCCAGTCCGCGGAATGCCCTGGCCAGCTTGACCCCCGTGAGGGCATCGGCGATCGAGGGGCTGTCGATGTCCGGTGGGGTGGAGGCGTGGACGTGTGCCAGGAAGCTGGCCACGGCCCGGATCATCCGGTCGAACCTCGGGTACGCGTCCGCGTCCCTCGCCGACCACGGCTTGAGCTCATCGGCCGTGCGGCGCGGGTCGGCCCACAGTGTGAGGCCGCGCCCGTCCGGCTGCGGGGCGAACGCGCGCACCGGGGGCTCGATCAACCGGAGGCCGTGGCGGGCGAGCTGCAGGTCACGGGCCACCGACGACCACAGCCGGCCGACGGTGTGGGCCAGGGTGGGCACCTTGACCGGACCCCTGTCCGTCTCGATCGTTCCGGTGACCAGCGCCCCGCCGACCTCCTCGCGCCGCTCCAGAACCAGCGTGCGAAGTCCCGCCTTCGCCAGGTAGGCCGCGCTCACCAGCCCGTTGTGCCCGGCCCCCACAACGATGGCGTCATAGCGCGTCGTGGCCACGGCCCGACTCACGCCACCTTCCGGCGCATCGCCCGCAGCACTTCCAGCGCCGCGATCCGGCCCGGCGCGCCCATGATCCCCCCGCCGGGGTGCGTGGCCGACCCGCACATCCACAGGTCTCGCAGGGGCGTCCGGTACCGGGCCCAGCCGGGCACCGGCCGGTTGAAGAAGAGCTGCTCCAGGGAGAGCTCGCCCTGGAAGATGTTGCCCTCGGACAGGCCGAACGTCTCCTCCAGGTCCTTCGGGGTGAGCACCTGCATGTGCAGGACCAGGTCGCGGATCTTCGGCGCGCGCTCCTCGATCGTGTCCAGCACGGCGTCGCCGAACGACTGGCGCTGATCGTCGTCCCACTCGCCCTCCGCCAAATGGTACGGGGCGTACTGCACGAAGCAGCTCATGACGTGCTTCCCCGGCGGAGCCATCGACGGGTCGACCAGTGTGGGGATGATCATGTCGATGTACGGACGGCGGCTGAACCGCCCGTACTTCGCGTCGTCATACGCGCGCTCCATGTAGTCGATGGACGGGCTGAAGCTGATAGCGCCCCGCAGGTGCTCGAGATCGCAGTCGTTCGGCCGGCACGTGAACTCCGGGAGCGCGTCGAGGGCGAGGTTGACCTTGCCGCTGGAGCCCCGGTACTTGTATCGACGGACGTCGTCGAGGAACCCCGGGTCCAGCGCACCCGGCTCGACCAGGTCGATGAACGTCGCGCGCGAATCGGCGCTGGACAGCACCACGCCCGCCTCGATCTCCTCGCCTGATTGCAGGGTGATACCCGCTGCCCGGCCATCGCGCACCCTGACGTGAGCGACGGGTGCTTCGGTGCGGATCTCGGCGCCGGCCTCGCGCGCGGCGCTGGCGATGGCTTCGCTCACGCCGCCGGTCCCGCCGCGCGGGATTCCCCAGGCGCGGAAGGCGCCGTCGATCTCGCCCATGTAGTGGTGGAGGAGGACGTAGGCCGAGCCGGGCGAGCGCGGGCCGAGGAACGTGCCGATGATGCCGCTGGCCGATTTCGTGGCCTTGAGCGGCTCGCACTCGAACCACTCGTCCAGGAAGTCGCTCGAGCTCATCGTCATCAGCTTGCACAGCGCGTGAAAGTGCTCCGCGCCGAGACTGCGGAAGTGTGCGCCGAGCTTCATCATTCCGCGGAGATCACTCGGGGCCAGCGACGCCGGATCCGGCGGCACCATCCCGAGGATCGGCTTCACGGCCATGCCCATGTGGTGCATCAGGTGTCCGAACCGGACGATCGCTTCGGCGT
>JBKPBM010000149.1:0-3032 GCA_046744325.1 Actinomycetota bacterium
GTGTCTCGGTTCCGTGAGGAGCGGAAGAAGGGCTTCCCCAAGCTCGAAGCGATCGGCGCGGCGGGGGCAACCGCGAACCGAGCCGTCTTCTTCAGCGGAATGACGGTGGTCCTCGCACTCCTGGGTATGTTCATCATCCCCACCACGATCTTCCGGAGCCTGGCCGGAGGGGCCATCCTGGTGACGCTGGCGGCCCTCGCCGGTTCGATGACGCTGCTGCCGGCGATCCTGGCCCTGCTCGGCGACCGGGTGAACTGGCCCCGGCTGTCCAAGCGGGCCAGGGTGGACAGCGCTCATGATCCCCGGGGCGGGATCTGGGACCGCATCACTCGAGGGGTCATGGCCCGGCCGGTGGTGTTCCTGGTGGCCAGCGTCCTGGTCCTGGGCGGCCTCGGCTCGTTCTACTTCCAGCTGCACCGAGGGACGTCGCAGAACGTGAGTCAGCTCTCCGACGACTTCCCGTCCAAGAAGGCGTTCCTGACGCTCGAGCGCGAGTTCGCCGGCGGGGTCACCGACCCAGCGCGCATCGTGATCACCGGCGATGTGAACAGCGCGGCGACCCAGGCGGCCGTCGGCAGGCTGCGCTCGGCCATCGCCTCCAGCGGGACGTTCTCCTCGCAGACCACCGTGACCTCAAGCCGGGACGGCTCGGCCCTCGTGGTGGATGCGTACTTCAAGGCCGATCCGTCCACCGATGCGGCGTTCCAGGGGATCCGCGAACTTCGCGGCTCGATCGTTCCAACAGCCTTCGAGGGCGTGACCGGGGATCAGGTGCTGGTGGGCGGGAACACCGCCTTCTTCACCGACTTCCTGGACGTGGCCAACAAGTACCAGTGGATCGTCCTGGCCTTCGTGTTGGGGTTGTCCTTCATCCTGCTGACAGTGGTATTCCGCTCCGTGGTGGTGCCGGTGACGGCCATCATCATGAACCTGCTCTCGGTGGCCGCCGCCTACGGCGCGGTGACGCTGGTGTTCCAGAAGGGGGTCGGCATCGGGTTCTTCAACGCCATCGGCTTCCAGTTCCAGAAGGCCGAGGCGATTGAGGCATGGCTCCCCCTGTTCCTGTTCTCGATCCTGTTTGGCCTGTCGATGGACTACCACGTGTTCCTGCTGTCCCGGGTCCGGGAGGAGTACGACAAGTCCCACGACAACACCGAGGCGGTGGCATACGGGCTTCGGACCACCGCGGGGATCATCACGGGGGCCGCGCTGATCATGGTGGCGGTGTTCACTGGGTTCGCCGGCGGGCGCCTCGGGCCGTTGCAGCAGATGGGGTTCGGGCTGGCCGTCGCGGTGTTCATGGACGCCACCATCGTTCGAACGCTCCTGGTCCCGGCCACCATGCGTCTGCTCGGGGACCGGAACTGGTACCTGCCGCGGTGGCTCGGGTGGCTGCCCCAGGTCCACGTCGAGGGCCGTGAGCCGGAGCTCGTGGTCATCGAGGGCGAGGCGGTGGAGGAGGCCCCGGCCCTGCGCTGAGCCGCCTTCACGAACCGCCAAGTGCTCGTGCGACGCGGTCGACCAGCTCGTCCGCGAACCGGTAGTCGAGTGGCGACCTCGTCACCAGGAGCCGAAGCAGGATCGGGCCGTCTATCATGTCCAGGACGTGCTCGGGGTCCGTCCCGGGTTTGACCTGCTTTCGTTGGATGCCCCGGTCGAGGATCTGCCCCACGGAATCTCGCCGCCACATCCAGTAGTCGCGAAGCGCCAGGCTCACCTGGGGATCCTCCGCTGCCTCGGCAAGAATCCCTGGCAGCACGCGATGCCAGACCGAGTCGAGCAGCATTAGGAGCGACCGCAGCACGAACGCCGTCAGGTCGCCGATGAAGGTGCCAGTATCGAACCCGGGGAAGCGGAGCGACCGTATCCTGGTTCCCGTATGGCCTCATCGACGGCGGGCCCAGGCACCCTGCGGCCGGCTCCCCCATTGGCCGGTGATCTCTCCGTCCCGGAGGCTGCCGCCATGCCCGCCGACGCCGTGCTGAAGCGTCTGTCGAGCACGACCGAGGGGCTGGACGAACGAGAGGCCGCCAGGAGGCTGGCCGACGCGGGGCCCAATGCCGTTCGCACCCACCACGCGCGGGCCCTCGGCGTGCTGGCGCGCCAGTTCCGCAGCGCCCTCCTGTTGCTGCTGCTGGTCGCGGCCCTCGTCTCGGCCTTCCTCGGTGAGCGCGCGGACGCGGTGATCATCGGCGCCATCCTGGCCATCAGCGTCGGGCTGGGGTTCGTCAACGAGTACCGCGCCGAGCGCGCCGTCGAGGCCCTGCACGAGCAGGTCCGCCACGAGGTCCCAACCCTGCGCGCCGGGCGGTGGACCGAGGTCGAGGTGACCGAGCTGGTGCCCGGCGACATCGTCGGGCTGGACCTGGGGATGTTCGTGCCGGCGGATCTCCGGATCCTCGAGGCGACGAACCTCGCCTGCGACGAGGCGGTCCTCACCGGCGAGCCGGAACCCGTCGAGAAGTCCCCGGCGCCTGTCGGACCGGGGCTGGCCACCGCCGACCTGTCGTCGTGCGCGTTCATGGGGACCACGGTGCGAGCGGGGACCGGCCGCGGCCTGGTGGTGGCCACGGGCGCTCGGACCGTGTTCGGCTCGATCGCTCTGGGCCTGGGGAAGCGCCAGCCCCAGACCGCCTTCCAGATCGGCCTGGGACGGTTCTCCGCTCTTTTGGCGAAGGTGGCCGCCGTCCTGACCGGCTCGATCTTCGTGGTGAACCTCCTGCTTCGCCGGCCCGTCATCGACTCCCTCCTGTTCTCCCTGGCCATCGCGGTGGGAATCACGCCGCAGCTCCTCCCCGCCGTGGTCACCACCAGCCTGGCCACCGGAGCGCGTCGACTGGCCCGCAAGAAGGTCCTGGTCAAGCGATTGGTCGGCATCGAGGACCTCGGCAATGTCGACGTGTTGTTCACCGACAAGACCGGAACCCTGACGGAGGGCCGGATCAGCTTCCAGCGCGCGCTGGACCCGGCAGGCCGGCCGTCAGATGAGCCCCTGCTCCTGGGCCTGCTGTGCAACGAGGCCACTCCGGGGC
>JBKPBM010000243.1:0-3663 GCA_046744325.1 Actinomycetota bacterium
AGTGCTCCGGGCGCCTGGGCGGGGCCGAGATGTCCCACCGGGAGTGGTACCGGGAGGGACGGGTTCCCCTGCACACGCTGCGGGCCAAGATCGATTACGGGACGGCCGAGGCGAAGACGACGTTTGGCGTGATCGGGGTGAAGGTCTGGGTCTACCACGGCGACGAGATCCCGGTGCAGGAGCAGGAGACGGCCCGGGCCCGGGCCCGGGCGCTGGCCGGTGTTCCGGTGGGCGGCTACGGCGCCGCCTCGACCGGCGCCCTGATCACCGACGTGCGCGAGGTGGAGGGGGCGCCCCTTCCGCCGAGCGAGGTCCGCGAGGGACGGCAGGAGCCGCAGCGGCCGAGCGGCGGACGGCGCCCCTCGAGTGGGCGTCCGGGCACCGGAAGGCCTCCGCAGCGGCGCCCGGGAGGTCGCACGTAGATGCTGATGCCGAAGCGGGTCAAGCACCGCAAGCAGCATCGCGGTCGCATGCGCGGCCGTGCCAAGGGTGGCACCGAGGTGCACTTCGGTGACTTCGGCCTGCTCGCCCTGGAGCCGGGCTGGATCACCAATCGCCAGATCGAGGCGGCCCGCGTGGCCATGACCCGCCACATCCGCCGTGGCGGCAAGGTCTGGATCAACGTGTTCCCCGACAAGCCGGTGACCAAGAAGCCCGCCGAGACCCGCATGGGCTCCGGGAAGGGGAATCCGGAGGGATGGGTGGCGGTGGTCAAGCCCGGCCGGGTCATGTTCGAGCTGGCCGGGGTGGCCGAGCCGGTGGCGCGGGAAGCCATGCGCCGCGCCGCCCAGAAGCTGCCGCTGAAGGCGAAGTTCATCGTGCGAACGGGAGCCGAGGCATGAAGGCCGCCGAGATCCGCGAGCTCCCCGACGAGGAGCTGCTCTCCCGTCTGGAGGCCCAGAAGGAGGAGCTGTTCAACCTTCGCTTCCAGGCGGCCACGGGCCAGCTCGACAACTCGATGCGGATCAAGCACGTCCGCCACGACATCGCCCGGATCCTGACCGCCCTGCGCAGCCGGCAGAGCGAGGCCGAGCTGGCCGAGGCCATCGCCCGGGCCGACCGAGAGTCCCTGGAGGAGCGGCGTCAGGCCATCGCCAGCGGCGAGCTCAAGGGCCGCTCGCTCACCGAGGTGGCCGAGGAGCAGATGATCGAGAGCGAGGCCGCGGCCGGGGCCACGGCCGAGCCGGATGGGGATGAGGAGGAGGGCGAGTGAGCCAGCCCGACGACCAGGTCCAGGCGGTCACCGAGCGGGGACGGCGGAAGGTGCGCACGGGAGTCGTCGTCTCCGACAGCATGGAGAAGACCGTCGTGGTGCGGATCTCCAGCCAGGTCCGCCACCCGCTGTACGGCAAGATCGTCCGGCGCACCACCCGGCTGAAGGCGCATGACGAGGCGGGGGCGGCCCACGTCGGGGACAAGGTTCGCATCATGGAGACCCGGCCGCTGTCCAAGACCAAGCGGTGGCGGTTGGTCGAGGTCCTGGAGAGGGCGAAGTAGCCGTCGATGATCCAGCAGGAGACGCGGTGCCGTGTCGCGGACAACACCGGGGCCAGGGAGGTCCTGTGTATCCGCGTGCTGGGCGGGTCGGGCCGGCGCTACGCCGGGCTCGGTGACGTGATCGTGGGGTCCGTGAAGGACGCGCTGCCGGGCGGCGGAGTGAAGAAGGGCGAGGTGGTGAGGGCGGTGGTGGTGCGCACCGCCAAAGAGCGCCGTCGCCCCGACGGCTCGTACATCAAGTTCGACGACAACGCGGTGGTGCTGATCAACGAACAGCGCAACCCCCGCGGGACGCGCATCTTCGGGCCGGTGGCCCGAGAGCTGCGCGAGAAGCGGTTCATGAAGATCATCTCGCTGGCCCCGGAAGTGCTCTGACAGGGCCGGGACGAACACGAGGACGAGAGACGATGTCCAGGACGGAGATCCGAAAGAACGACGAGGTCCAGGTGATCGCCGGCAAGGACGTCGGCAAACGGGGCCGCGTGGTCAACGTGCTTCCCCAGAAGAACCGCGTGATGGTGGAAGGCGTCGCTCGGGCGACCAAGCACACCCGGCCCACGAAGCGGGTGCCCCAGGGCGGGATCATCCAGCAGGAGGCGTTCATCGACCTGTCGAACGTCATGCTCGTCTGCCGCCACTGCGGGAAGCCCACCCGCGTGGGCCACCAGGTCGACGGTGGGGTGAAGGCTCGGGTCTGCCGGCGATGCGGAGCGGAGACATGAGCGATCGCGCCACGCCGCCTCCTCGCCTTCGCGCTCGGTACCGGGATGAGATCCTGCCGGCCCTTCAGGCCGAGCTGGCCCTCGCCAACCCCATGCGTGTTCCCCGTATGGAGAAGATCGTGGTGAACATGGGCGTGGGCGACGCGGTCAGGGACGGGAAGCTGCTGGAGGCGGCGGTGGCCGACCTCACCTTGATCACCGGCCAGAAGCCGGCCATCACCAGGGCCCGCAAGTCGATCGCGGCGTTCAAGCTCCGCGCGGGCATGGCCATCGGGGCCAGGGTGACGCTCCGGGGTGCCCGGATGTGGGAGTTCCTGGACCGGTTGCTGGCGACCGCCCTCCCGCGCATCCGAGACTTCCGGGGCCTGGACCCGGACGCCTTCGACGGCGCCGGGAACTACACCATCGGGGTGACCGAGCAACTGATCTTCCCGGAGATCGACTATGACCGGGTGGTGAAGGTCCGGGGCATGGACATCACGATCGTGACCACCGCCCGGGACGACGACGAGGGCCGCGCCCTGCTCCGAGCGCTGGGCTTCCCGTTCGCGGGGATGCCGGTGGTCGGGCCGACGGCGAGCTAGGAGACGGACCAGATGGCGAAGAAGGCGTTGATCGAGAAGCAGAAGCGGGCCGGGAGGAAGTTCGGGGTCCGCGCATACACCCGTTGCGCCCGGTGCGGGCGCCCCCGTGCGGTCCTGCGACGGTTCATGCTCTGCCGGCTCTGCTTCCGCCAGCTCGCCCACCAGGGCGAGGTGCCGGGCGTGACGAAGGCCTCGTGGTGAAGGGTTGAGGTGACGACATGGTCATGACCGATCCCATCGCCGACATGCTCACCCGGATCAGGAACGCCAACCTGGCCTACAAGGACGACGTCCTGATCCCGTCGTCGTCCCTCAAGGAGCGCATCGCCGGGATCCTGGCGAGCGAGGGCTACGTGGAGGGAAGCTCGGTGGAGGGCGACGGCAAGGAACGGACGCTGACCATCCACCTGAAGTACGGGCCCCGCCGCGAGCGGACCATCACCGGCCTGAAGCGGGTGTCGAAGCCGGGGCGGCGGATCTACGCCAACCGTGAGGACATCCCCCGGGTGCTGGGCGGGCTCGGCATCGCTATCCTCTCTACGTCCAAGGGCGTGCTCACCGACAAGCAGGCCAAGAAGCTCGGCGTCGGTGGCGAAGTGCTCGCGTTCGTCTGGTGATTGGAGAGATTCGACACCCATGTCCCGGATCGGCAGGAAGGCCATCGAGATCCCCTCTGGGGTGGACGTCTCCATCGACGACTCCACCGTCACCGTGAAGGGGCCTCTGGGCGCGCTGCAACAGCGTTTCCACCCCGACATGCGCCTGATCGTGGAGGACGCCGAGCTGCGGGTCGAGCGGCCGGACGACGAACGCCTGCACCGCTCGCTGCACGGGCTCACCCGGACGCTGATCGCGAACAT
>JBKPBM010000368.1:0-1516 GCA_046744325.1 Actinomycetota bacterium
CCTCTTCCTCCGCGGGGGCCTGGGAGACTGCCGGCTGGCCCATGTCCTCTGTTGGCAGTGGCTTCGCGTCGGCTTCGACCGAAACATCCGGCCGCGACTCAACTGGCTCGGCGACGGCATCGACCCCGGCGCGGTCCTTCACGAATCCGATCACGTGGGCCAGCGTGGGGAAGTCCCGGAGCTTCAGGGTGTCGTCCCGGGCGATCCCGTAGGCCTCCCGCAGGGCCACGAAGATCTCCGCCTGCTTGACCGTGTCGATTCCAAGGTCCGCCTCCAGATCGAGGTCGAAGTCCAGCATGTCCGCCGGATAGCCCGTCTTCTCCGCGACGAGGGCCAGGACGACGGCGCGGATCTCGTCCTCCCACAGGACCGGCCCGGTGGCATCCGGGGCCTCGGACATCGCCGGGGAAAGAACCGATGCAGGCGGCTCCGAGACCGAAGAGGCCTCCGCCTCCTGCGTCGGCTCCACGACCTCCGGCTCGGGCGCCTCCACGTCGACGGCCCGAGGCACTTCTGGTGCCCGGAGGCGAAGCCGCCGCTGGACCACCTCGAGCTGCGGATCTGAGGTGCCGGTCACGCCGGCGAGCCACGAGTTCCATGCCGCCAGGTCGCCGATCCGTCCTCGATAGCCCAACTCATTGAGCGGGGTGCGAGACCCATCCGGGCCGGGCACCCACCGCAGCAGGGTCATGCTGATCTGCGACCCGAAGCCGGCCGCCAGGCGCAGGGCGTACCGGATCGGGTAGGACCCGCCCTTCGACAGGTTGAGCGCACCCAGCTCCGGGTCGACCTCCTTGAAGTTCGGGACCGGCGGCACCAGCCCCGTCTCCAGGGCCTTGACCGCCACCACGTCCTCGATGCCCACCCCCATCGGGTGGCCGGTGAAGCCCTTCGTGTTCGCCACCACGATGCGGTCGGTGGAGTCCCCGAACACCCGGCGCAGGGCCTCGACCTCCGCCGCGGCACTGCCCCCGCGGGCCGGGGTGTAGGTCTCGTGGGAGACGAACACCAGCTCCGGTGCGATCTCTTCGCGCCGGATCCCCCACCGGGCCTCGGCGCCGGCGACCAGCCCCTCCATGACACCCGCGATGTGCTCGACGACCAGCCGGGAGCCGTGGAAGGCGCTGTTGGCCGTGGCCGAGGCGAGCACCTGGCAGATGGGCCGGATGCCCCGGGCCCGCGCCTCCTCGGCCGGCTCGACGACCAGCGCCGCCGCGCCCATTCCGATGATCATCCCGTGGCGCCGGCGATCGAACGGGGTGGCTGCATCGGCCACGTCCTCGTCGGTGGCCGCGGCCCCCGAGGCCAGGAACCCGGCGCCGATCCACTCCATGAGGTGGTCCGACGTGGCGTCGTCCGCGGCGATCACGATGACCCGGCGGCACCGCCCCGCCCGGATCCAGTCCTCGGCCAGCCCGATGGCCTGGGTGGTGCTGGCACAGGCGGAGTTGACCTGGGTGTTGGGCCCCCGCGCTCCCATCAATTCGGCGAACTGCGCGTGCCCCATGGACAGCGA
>JBKPBM010000366.1:0-4307 GCA_046744325.1 Actinomycetota bacterium
CTCGGTGACCGTGCCCCATCCGCCGCAGGCCGCGCACTTGCCCGACCACTGTGCGGACGGACGACCACACTCCGAGCACTCGACCAGCGGCTTCTCCTTGCACACGAGAGCACCTTACCGGGAGGGTCTGACTCGATCTGACCAGCGGCGACACAGCCAGCGGCGCCTCCAGAATGGCGAGAGCCCAGCGACCGAGGGCCACTGGGCTCTGCCCTTCACGAACCGCCGGCGTCCCGGCAGCCCGCTTCCTCCACGCGCCCGCGGAGCGAGCGTGTGAGGAGCTACGCGGAACCTACCCGGACTCCTGCCCCGCCAGTTCGACAGGGGGCGTGTCCGGAGGAACCAGGGCGCCTTCGAAGGCGATCTCGTCATCCCGGACGTCCACGATGATGGTCTGCCCGGCCTTGAACTCCTTCCACAGGAGCTTCTCGGACAGCGGATCCTCCACCAGCCGCTGGATGGTGCGGCGAAGCGGCCGGGCGCCGAGCGACGGGTCGTAGCCCTTCTCGGCCAGGAGGTTCTTGGCCGCATCCGTCAGCTCGATGTCCACGTCCTTCGACTTGAGCTGCTCGCGAACCCGCTTCAGCATCAGGTCGACGATGCTCTTCACATCCTCCCGCGAGAGCGAGTGGAACACGATGACCTCATCGATCCGGTTCAGGAACTCCGGGCGGAAGGAGCGCTTGAGCTCCTCCATCACCTTGTCCTTCATCCGGTCGTGGCTCACCCCTTCGTCGGCCTTGGCCTGGAACCCGATGGACTGGCCCTTCTGGATGTCTCGGGTCCCCAGGTTCGAGGTCATGATGATCACGACGTTCTTGAAGTCGACCGTGTGGCCCTGGGCGTCGGTCAGGCGCCCGTCCTCCAGGATCTGCAGGAGGGTGTTGAACACGTCCGGGTGGGCCTTCTCGATCTCGTCGAACAGCACCACGCTGAACGGCTTTCGCCGCACGGCCTCGGTGAGCTGGCCACCCTCCTCATAGCCGACGTAGCCGGGAGGCGAGCCGATCAGCCGCGACACGGTGTGCTTCTCCATGTACTCGGACATGTCGAGCTGGATCAGGGCGTCCTCGTCGCCGAACAGGAACTCGGCCAGCGTCTTGGAGAGCTCGGTCTTCCCCACCCCCGACGGTCCCAGGAAGATGAACGAGCCGCTGGGCCGTTTGGGGTCCTTGAGGCCCGCCCGGGTCCGCCGGATCGCCTTGGACACCGCGGTGACCGCCTCGGTCTGGTCGACGATGCGCTTGTGCAGCTCGTCCTCCATCCGCAGGAGCTTCTCGGTCTCCTCCTCGGTGAGCTTGTACACGGGGATGCCGGTCCAGGCCGCCAGGACCTCGGCGATCTCCTCCTCGTCGACCTCGGACAGGATGTCCATCTCGCCGGACTTCCACTCGCGCTCGCGCTTGGCCTTCTCCTCCTGCAGCCGCTTCTCCTCGTCCCGGAGGCGCGCCGCGCGCTCGAAGTCCTGCGCGTCGATGGCCGACTCCTTCTTCTTCTTGACCTCCTCGATCTGCTCGTCCATCTCCCGGACCACCGGGGGTGCGGTCATCCGGCGGATGCGCATGCGCGAGCCGGCCTCATCGATCAGGTCGATGGCCTTGTCGGGGAGGAACCGGTCGCTGATGTACCGGTCGGACAGGTTGGCCGCGGCCACCAGCGCCTCGTCGGTGAAGGAGACGCGGTGGTGGGACTCGTAGCGATCGCGCAGGCCCTTCAAGATGTCGATGGTGTGAGCGACCGTCGGCTGGTCGACGTAGATCGGCTGGAACCGGCGCTCGAGGGCGGCGTCCTTCTCGAGGTGCTTGCGGTACTCGTCGCGGGTGGTGGCCCCGATCGTCTGGAGCTCGCCCCGGGCGAGCATCGGCTTGAGGATGGACGCCGCGTCGATGGCCCCCTCGGCGGCGCCGGCGCCGACCAGCGTGTGCAGCTCGTCGATGAACAGCACGATGTCGCCGCGGGTCTTGATCTCCTTGAGGACCTTCTTCAGGCGCTCCTCGAAGTCACCCCGATACCTGGACCCGGCGACCAGCGCCCCGAGGTCCAGCGTGTAGATCTGCTTGCCCTTGAGCGTCTCGGGAACGTCGCCCTTGACGATCTTGGTCGCCAGGCCCTCGACGATGGCCGTCTTGCCCACGCCGGGCTCGCCGATCAGCACGGGGTTATTCTTGGTCCGGCGGGACAGGACCTGCATGACCCGCTCGATCTCCTTCTCCCGACCGATCACCGGATCCAGCTTGTTCTCCCGCGCGAGCTGGGTGAGGTTGCGGCCGAACTGGTCCAGGACCATGGACCCCTGCGGCGTCTGCTCGCCCGGCTGGCCCTCGCCCTTCCCGCCCGTGTACCCGGACAGGAGCTGGATGACCTGCTGGCGGACCCGGTTGAGGTCCGCGCCGAGCTTCTGCAGGACCTGGGCGGCGACGCCCTCGCCCTCGCGGATCAACCCGAGCAGGATGTGCTCGGTCCCGATGTAGTTGTGCCCGAGCTGGAGCGCCTCACGAAGCGAGAGCTCCAGAACCTTCTTGGCGCGTGGGGTGAACGGGATGTGGCCGGGGGGGGCGGCCTGGCCCTGGCCGATGATCTCCTCGACCTGCTGACGAACGCCCTCCAGCGAGATGCCCAGGGACTCCAGCGCCTTCGCGGCGACGCCTTCGCCCTCGTGGATCAGCCCGAGGAGGATGTGCTCGGTCCCGATGTAGTTGTGGTTGAGCATCCTCGCCTCTTCCTGCGCGAGGACCACAACGCGCCGGGCGCGATCCGTGAATCGTTCAAACATGTCGTGCCCTCCGGGCCGGCGAACCGGCCCGTCTGCCAAGGGTGCCCCTCGGATCAGCGGACCACGTCCTACCCTTGGGGCGCAAGAGCGCCGGTGCGGCGTCGGAGCCCACGACCGGCGACTCCGGCCGGATTATACCCGGGGGGTGTGACTTCACCTGCAGCCTCCCCGAACCAAACAGGTCCCGCACCGACCACTCCTCGTCTCGGACGCCGGAAGGGCGCCCACGGTTCCTACAACAAGGTATTCGGGCGAGCGCTTCCCGGAGATTAGTCGGACCTTCTGACCTGGCTCGTTTCTCAACACCTACGACCTTAGTGCAGCGGATCGCCGGAGCGGGTGATGATCCCGTAACGCGATCTCCAATAGTTGGGTCCGAGCGGGTGATGATCCCGTAACGCGATCTCCAATAGTTGGGTCCGGGCTGGTCCTTGCGCCAGAAGGGGAAGAACACGCGCCGGTCCCGGACCAGGATGTCGTCTCGCTTCCCGTCGGAGGTGAAGGTGCGCATGATCGGACGCCAGGGCTCCGAGCCGAAGGTTTCCCAGGGGTCGAGCCGTTCATCCGCGCCGGCCACCGCGTAGAGGCCCAGCTCATCGCGGGGCAGGAACAGGTGGTCGTCGGAGCCGAGGTCCACCGGGAAGCTCGAGTAGGTGGCGTGGATCGTCTCCAGGGCTCTGATCAGGGGCTCGCCTCCCTGTCCCTTGGTCACCGTGAGGGCTGAGGCGAGCGCCCGGACCGCGTCGTACCCCTCCTGCTCGAGGGCGGTCGGTGGATGGTCGAACATCGCCTGGAAGCGACCGGTGAACGACGCCACCCGCTTGATCGGATGCGCCCAGCCGGCCCACGTGTAGGTGTAGCAGGCCGTGGTCCCGGGACGCAGGGGCTCGGTTCCCCAGGCCACCTGGAGGAGCGCAGCCGACCCGGCCACGCTCGGGGGTCGTGACGAACCGGCCAGAGCCCGGGCCAGCCTCATGGTGTCTCCGGGCGAGCCGAAATCGATCACCGCGTCCGCGTTCGAGGTCCGCGCGAGGAGTGTGGCGGGCGGGTCCTGTCCGGCCGGGTACGTCGCCGACCAGTCGAGGCGCCCTCCCCAGTAGGCCAAGGCCGCCCCGGTCTCGGTCGCCGCGGCCTTCGCTTCTGGCCCCGAGCCGATGAACGCCACGCTAGCCGCCCTCCGGTCGACGACGAGGTAACGCGCGATCACGTGGGCCTGCCAGGCCCAGGGGATCGTCGTCTGGAACACCTGCGGCAGCAGCTGGTGGGTGCTGTACAGGTCGCCCTCCAGCAGGATCAACGGCGCGTTCGTCTGTTCGAGCCGGCTCCGAAGTGGCGATACGGCCGTCCCTGGCCCCACGTAGAGAACCGCCCTCGAGCCGCCCGCCATAAGACCATCCATGAGGTCGGTGGCCCGTGCGGGGTCACCCCCATCGTCCTCGACGCGAATGGCGAGCGCCTCGCCCGCCACGCCACCCGCCCTGTCTCTTATACACATCTCCGAGCCCACGAGACATTGATACTGATCTCGTATGCC
>JBKPBM010000298.1:0-3078 GCA_046744325.1 Actinomycetota bacterium
GGCCGTGGACAACCTGGCCCGGTTCGTCCGCGCCGGGGGGCGGGTCGTGTACGGGACCGACCTGGGAAACGGCCCCATCCCGCCGGGGATCCATGTGGGCGAGGCATGGCACCTGGCCGGGTCGGGCCTCGGCGTCGAGTCGGTGCTGGAGGCCATGACCTTCCGGCCGCTGGCTCCCGGGGAGCCCGGGGACCTCATCGTTCTGGGGGGGAACCCCATGGAGGACCTGGGCGCGTTCGGGGACGTTCGGCTGGTCCTCCGCGGCGGTCGCCGGATGCGCTGACGCCGTCCTTCTGGGGCTGTTCCACGGGGATCATCAGTGGCAAAGGGTATGTCGCGACATACCTCATGGCGCGACATCTTCATGTCGTCCCGGCCGGGGAGCTCCGTTCGACACTCCGGCCCTTGACCGATCGGGACCTCCGCAGTCCAATGACGCTGTCGCCTCGTCAAGTCGGGGCACGTTTCGCCGAAGCATTGAGTAGGGAATCCATCCACCGGCACCCCGGTCCGAAAGGAAGGGCCGTTGCTCAAGAAGCTCACCCTGGTCCTCGGGGTTGCCGGGCTGTTCGCAGGGGCCATCGTGGTGGCCGTCGCCGGCCCCTCGGGTCGATCCACCTCCGCCCCCTCCGTTCGACCACCCGCGCCGTCGGTGTCAGAGACGCCGCCACGCGCGCAGGCAGCCATGGACCGATCGGGCATGGTGCCGGGACAGGCCCAGGCGGACACCACGTCCGCCGACCAGTCGAAGGGGGACGCCGAGCTGCCGGTCCCGTCCAGCTCCACCATGGCCTTCGGCCGGGACGTGCCACCCGTCTCGATCCAGGACGCCAGCGTGGCGCTGACCCGGGTGGCCCACGACCGGAGGGACTTCCGGGCGATCGCCCTGAAGTCCACGGATGGAACGGCGGCGGTCATCCTGGTCGAGCGGTCGGTGCACCAGCGCTGGGGCCGGCTCCTCATCCCTGCGGAGCGGCGCGTCTTCGGGGCCTTCGCCAAGGACTCGAAACTTGGCGATTGGCTGATCCTGATGACCGATTACCAGATCTACGGGGAGGCCGACCCAGTCCCGATCACCGTCTACCGATGGAATCGGAGCGATGTGGAAGCGTACGCGGCGTGTGGTATCCAGCCCACAGGCTTCGATCGCTGCACGGACGACTTCTTCAGGTCCGCGGACATGGTCATCCTGTCGTTCGGGTTCTCCTCGGCACCTCACTGAGCCCGGCCGGGCCCGCTTCTTCAGAGGATGTCGCGCAGCGCCGCGAACAGCCGGTCGATGTCCTCCGCCGTGTTGAAGAAGTGGGGGGAGACCCGGATGCCGTCGCCACGGAAGTCCGTGCAGACGTCCCGGTCGAGCAGCGCGTGGCACACCTTCTCGGCCTCCTGGCCCACGCCGATGTTCACCATGCCACCGCGGCGCGTCCGGTCACGGGGTGAGCGAACGGGCAGCCCCGCCTCGTCGGCGCGCTGCACCACCTCATCGATCAGGTCCTGCTGCCGCTGGCGGATGTTCGCCGGCCCGACCTCGCTGATGATGTCCAGCCCGCCCTGGGCGATGAAGGCCACCGGGGCCGGCGGGGTCCCGTTCTCGAGGCGCCGGGCGGTGGGGTGGTAGTGCAGGTTCTGCAGGTCGAACGAGAACGGCTCGCGGGTGGCGAACCAGCCGGTCACCAGGGGCTCCAACGAGGACAGCACGTCACGCCGGGCATACAGGAAGGTGAGCCCCGGGCCCCCGCACAGCCACTTGAGCACCCCGGTGGTGTAGAAGTCGCAGCCCAGGTCGTGCACGTCCACCGGGATGATCCCCGCGCCGTGGAAGTCGTCGACCAGCGACCACGCGCCGGCCTGTCGGGCCATCCGGCAGATCTCCTTCGCATCGAGCTGGGCGCTGGTCCGGTACAGCACGCGGTTGACGAACACCAGCGCGGTGCGCTCGTCGATGGCCTCCTGGTAGGCCTCCAGGGGAACGGTCAGGCCGTCGGCGGACTTCAGGAAGACGACCTCGGCGCCCCGAGCCCGATGGGCCAGCGCCACGTGCCCGTCGGTGGGGAAGTCCAGCTCGGAGAGGATGATCCTGGGGCGCTCCGAGAAGTCGATGCAGGACATCACCTGGGCCAGGGCCAGCGAGACGTTGACCGTGATGGCCAGCTCGTCCGGGTCCGCCCCCACCAGATCGGCGAACGTCTGCTTGACCGCACCCATACGCGGGAAGACGTGCTCCATCCACACGGGGTCCGGCGCCCCCTCGGTGGCCCACGCGTCCATGTAGTCCTGCAGGTATCGCGTGGCTCGGCGTGACACCGGTCCCAATGACGCGCTGATCAGGTACGCCTTGCGCTCCAGGACCGGGAACTCCTCGCGATAGGCGAGGAGTTCCACGGGACCCGATCCGGCCGCCGCCACGCTCATCGCTGGTGCTTCTCCAGGTAGTCGATGTACAGCGGGCGGAGGGCGTCGGCCAGGTCGCCCTCGTCGGCGTGGTGGGCGTCGTGGATCAGCGGCAGCAGGTCGCCCACCGCCACGTCGGCCTCCGCCTCGCGGAGATGCCCGGCGGCCGCCTCGGCCGCGGGGATGGACTTGATCAGACGCCAGAGGAACGCGACGTCCAGGCGATGCTCGGCCAGCTTCACCGCCCGGTCGTGCAGCTCCTTCGACGAAAGCTTGTCGAGCTCGTCCGCGGTGGCCACGGCTCAGAGCGTATCGGAATCGAGCCGGGCAGGGTCCCGAGGAGCCATTTGGCGAGCCTCGCTAGAATGGCGCCGTGGGCACTGACAGGCTTGTAATTCACGGTGCCCGTGAGCACAACCTGAAGAACGTCACCCTCGACCTCCCCCGGGGAAAGCTGATCGTGTTCACGGGCCTCTCGGGCTCCGGCAAGAGCTCGCTGGCGTTCGACACCATCTACGCGGAGGGCCAGCGGCGGTACGTGGAGTCCCTGTCGGCGTACGCCCGGCAGTTCCTGGGCCAGATGGAGAAGCCCGACGTCGACTTCATCGAGGGCCTGTCGCCGGCCATCTCCATCGACCAGAAGTCGACCAGCAGGAACCCCCGGTCCACGGTCGGCACGATCACGGA
>JBKPBM010000090.1:0-8159 GCA_046744325.1 Actinomycetota bacterium
AGCGTGGTGTGGACGGTCAGCTCCGGGACGTTCTCCCATCAGATCATCGACGCCAGCCGGATGGGGCTGTTCGCCTCCCCGACGCTGACGCTCGGGCAGTCGTGGTCCTTCCAGTTCATCGGGGCTGGGTCCTACGGGTACAGGGATGCCCTGCACACCACCTTGACGGGGACGGTGACCGTGCCCATCCTGGTCACGCCCAGCTCCGGCACGACCACGACCACGTTCACGGTGACATGGGCCTCCGCCCCGCCGCCCGCGGGGTACGTGTTCGACGTCCAGATCCAGCGGCCCGGATCGGTGTGGAAGATCTGGAAGAGCAACCAGACGGTGGCCAGCCTGACCTTCGTCCCGGACTCCGGCCCTGGGGTGTACTCGTTCCGGGCCCACATCAAGAACAGCTCGAACGGCAAGTCCGCCGTCTACTCGGCTGGCGCAGCCATCACGGTCAGCTGAGCGGGAAAGCCAGCGCCGCCCGGCCGGCGTTTTGCTCTTGCCAGGATCGAGCTTCCGGAGTTTGAATCGACCACCTGAGATGACCGTGGCCCGATGCCGCCTGGTGGTTGCGTCGCTGGCCGCCCTGTTCGCGGCGGCCGGCGGGATGGTGCATCTGCCGGCCTCGGCGTCGGGGCGCTCGACGCAAGGGATCCCGCCTCCCGGCCTGCCCCAGGACGGCGCGCAGTTCGGTGCGTACATCCAGGTGGACTGCGTGTGGAGCGGATGCACCCGGGTGGAGGCTCAGGAGAACGTCGAGCGAGACCAGGCGCTGCGCCAGTTCGCCCTCGACCGCCAGTTCTACCTGTGGGACGACGACTGGCCCACCGCGGATGACGAGCTGTCTGCCTCGCAGGGGCGCACGCTGGTCCTGTCCTGGGACCCCATCACCAACGACCAGCACATCATCCGGTGGGCCGACATCGCGAGCGGGGTCTACGACGCCGAGCTCGACGCGCAGGCGGCGAAGATCAAGGCGTTCAGGCACCCGTTCTGGTTCGTCTTCCATCACGAGCCCCAGAACGATCCTCCGGGGGGCGGTCATTTCGGGGACCCCTCGGACTTCGTCGCGGCATGGCAGCACGTGCATGAGCGCTTCGACGCCGACGGCGTGACGAACATCCGCTGGCTCCTGGTGCTGTTCGCCAGGACGTTCTCGGGGCCCGCGGCGGACGCGTACTACCCTGGTGACCGGTGGGTCGATGCGATCGGGGCCGACGGCTACAACTGGTACCTGTGCGGTGGCCCATGGAAGACGTTCGAGAGCGTGTTCACGGACTTCCACGCCTGGGGGGTGGGCCACCAGAAGCCCATGATCATCGCCGAGTACGGCACCGGGGAGGACCCCGAGGATCCGACGCGGAAGGCCACGTGGTTCTATCCCGACACGCTCAACACGCTCAAGGGGTGGCCCGAGGTCAAGGCCGTGGCCTACTACGACACGGGCAAGAACCCGCTGTGCCTCAGGTGGATCAACACGTCCCCGGAATCCCAGGCCGCCTTCGCCGAGCTGGGCGCCGACCCCTACTTCTACCCCGGGCCGGACCGGACTCGCCCCACGACCACCATCGACAGCGGACCACCCGCGCAGACCTTCGACACGACGGCCACGTTCACCTGGTCGTCGGACGAGTTCGACGTGCGCTACGTGTGCACGCTGGACGGCGCGCCGGCCACGCCGTGCTACGACTTCACCCAGACCGTCACCGGCCTCGCCCCGGGCGAGCACACGTTCGGGGTCCAGGCCACGGACTACTCGAACAACAAGGGAGCCTCCGCCGAGTGGGACTGGACGGTCGTCCCCACCACGGTGGGAGTGAGCGTGACCGACGGCGGATTCCTCCCGCAGAGCTCCCAGCTCGTCCAGGGCCAGAGCGTCGACTGGTCGGTCGATCCGGGGGCCGCCCTCCTCCACCAGATCGCAGATGCCACCGGCATGGGCCTGTTCGCCTCGGATGTGCTCTCCGCGGGGGACAGCTACGCCTTCCAGTTCGTGGCCGCCGGAAGCTACTCGTACCGGGACGGCCTGCATCCCACCCTGACCGGGAAGGTCCAGGTGCCCATGGTGGTCGACCCGGCGACCGGGACCACGACGACGGTGTTCACCGTCACGTGGGCGTACGCGGACCCGCCCGCGGGCTATGCCGTGGACGTCCAGATCCAGCGCCCCGGCGCGGGATGGAAGAACTGGAGGAAGGGCCAGGCAGGGACGTCCACGACGTTCGTCCCCGACGCCGGGTCGGGGACCTACGCGTTCCGGGCACGGCTGCGGAGCCTTGGGAACGGGGCGGCTTCCGACTACTCGTCGCCGTTCACCATCGTTGTGGATCCGAGCTCCTGAGCCTCGAAGGGCCGGGCCGCGGTCCGACCGGATCCGCGTCTTGACGAGGGCGCGGAGGCGCGAGCAGGATGGAGGGAGTCCCCGGCATAGGGGAGGGGGATGAAGCCGTTCGACCCGCCGCTGCCCGTTGTCATCCCGCCGCGGCCGGCCCGCCCTGAGGTGGTGGCCGCTCGGATGCGAGCGTGCCTTCGCTCCGGCGGACTCAAGGCGGGGAATCGCTGGTCGGAGAGCCTTCGCGGGGCGCTGTCCGTTCACCTCCGGTTGCCCGATCGGCTGACGGTCCTGCCGACGGTCTCAGGAACGGAGGCCTTCCGTCTGGCCATCGTGGCCACGGCGGGCCCGGCAGCACCCGGGGACGAGGCCGCCCTCCCGTCCTTCACCTACCCGGCGACGGCCGAGGTCCTGATCCAGCTCGGGTACCGGCTGCGCTTCATCGACGTCGACGAGCGGACCTGGACCATGGACCCGGGCGCCCTGGCCGAGGCGCTGGGCGGAGACCGCGCACGGCGGCGGGTCCGGGTGGTGGTGTGCGTCGACACCTTCGGGAACCCCTGCCGGTACGAGGCGCTGGCGCGAGTGTGCCGCGACGCCGGTCTGCCGTTGGTGGCGGACTCGGCGGCCGGACTGGGCGCCTCCTATCGGGGGTGGCCCGTCGGCAGCCAGGCCGACGCCCATGCCCTGTCGATGAGCTTCGCGAAGGTGGTCTCCGCCGCGGGGGTGGGTGGAGCGGTGGTCGTGCCCGTCGGGGACCTCGAGCGGCTGAACCGGTCGCCCGCCGGATGGACGCGCTCGGCGCTCATGGGCGAGCTCCATGCCATTGGGGCGCTCGACCAGCTGAGCGTGCTGGAGGACCTGGTGCGCCGGCGGACCCGGGTGGCGGAGGTGTACCGACGCTCGGCCATCGCGGCAGGCCTGGTCTGCCAGCGCGTCGATGCCGGGAACCGGCACAGCCTGGTCCACTGGGTGACCCGCATCCCCGACCCACCGGGGCGCGACGTCGTGCAGGAGCGCCTGGCGGCCCTGGGGATCGAGACCCGCCCGTACTTCGGCGCCCTGCACACCGGCATCTGGCGCGACTCCGAGCTGGCCAGGGCCCTGCCCGTCACCGAAGGCCTGGCCCGCCAGGTGCTGGCCCTGCCGATGTCCTCCGAGGTGTCGCCGCGAGCCGCCGAGCGTGTGGGCCGGGCCCTCGAATGGGCTGTGCTAGCGTCCGAACCGCATGGTGCGGCGCGTCGTGGTGACGGGCGCCCAGGGTTTGCTCGGGCGCAACCTGGTGGCCCGGTGGGTCCGGACGAACCCAGAGGTGGAGATGCTCGGGATCGGGCGGTCGCCGCACATGCCCGCGCACTTCACCCACCAGCTCACCTGGAACGGCGCTCCGGTCCAGGCGCCGCTCCCTGAGGAACTGGCGTCGCTCCGAGCCGACGCTCGCTATCGCTACGAACCGATCGACCTGCTGGACGAAGCCAGGATCGCCGAAGCCCTCGCCCGGTTCCGCCCGGATGCGATCGTCCACTCGGCCGCGGCCCTGCGCGATGAACCGTGGGAGCGGTTGTTCGACGCGAACACCCGTGCGGTGGGACGGCTCGGGCAGGCCATCGCCACGCTTCCCGAGCCTCGTCCGCTCCTCGTGGTGGTCTCGACCGGCTCGGTCTACGGGGCTGCTGCAGACTCCGTCCTGCCGCTTCGCGAAACCGCATCCTGCGCCCCCGCGGATCTCTACGCCGCGAGCAAGCGGGCCGGTGAGGACGTGATCCGGATCGTCGCCGAGCATCACGGGATCCCCCTGATCCTGGCACGGCCGTTCAACCTCCTTGGCCCGGGTCTGCAGGACCGCCATCTGGCCGGGTCCCTGGCCGGCCAGATCGCCCAGGTGTCGCTCGGCCTCGCTCCGCCGGTCCTCCGGGTCGGACCGCTGGACACCGCGCGGGACTTCATCGATGTCCGAGACGCCGCCGCAGCTCTGATCACGCTGGTCGAACGGGGCGTCCCGGGCGAGGTGTACAACGTGGCCACTGGGCGTGAGACGCCCACGGAGACGATCCTCGCCCATCTCCTGCGCGTCGCGGGACTGGACGCCGGGGGGGCGGTGCGAATCGACAGGTTGGCCCGCCGGCCCTTGGACGTGCGGCGGAGCTACGCGGACGTGTCTCGGCTCGCGTCGCTGGGGTTCGAGCCCGGCCTCGACCTCGTTCGAGCCCTGGAGGACATGCTGGACTACTGCACGAACGTGCTGGCCCGCTCGTCCTGAACCGTCACGTCAGCTCCGGGACCCCTGCCGTTCCCACAGCAGGCGGACCCCCTGCTCCACCTTCGAGGCCGGCATCAATGGGTCCGCCTCGAGTGCCGTCCGGATCGTGTGCGGGCCCGGGTCGGCCGCCGCGGCAAGGACCAGACGCTCGCAGCGTTCGAACCGGTCGATCCACCGCGCCACCGGATCGGGTGGCGGCGGCTCGACGATGGGGTCGATGCGGGATGAAGAGACCAGGGCCCGCACCTCACGGACCACACCGTCTTCGCACCACAGGTTCACCACCTGCTCCGTGGCCGAAGTCCGGCAGAGCGCCTCGAGCATCGGCACCACCGAGCGCGTGTACCACTCGGCAGGCCGCAGGCGCAGGCTGGGCGGCGTGCGGGAGGGATCCGAACGCGCCTCCTCCAAGATTCGGGCTCTGACCTCGCGAAGGTAGGCCGCGCGCCCAGCGTCGCCCGACGGCCTGGACTTCGTCCGGAACTGCGCGAAGTACTTCAGCGGCAGCGCGCCCAGATCGCGGAGCTCCTCCCCGTGGATGCCCCCGATCGTGCGTTCGCCCAAGGCTGGCAGCTCCGACAACAGATCCCGGTCACCCTGTCGCAGGACATGGATGAACCCACGGTGGTTGAGGCCGGAGTAGCTCCACGCCACCTCGGCCGGGGCGACCTCCAGGCCTCGGCACGCCGCCTCCATCGTCACCCGCGGCAGCTCGCACAGGCCGATCGCCTCACCCACCCCCCACCCGACCAGCATGGCCACGGCACAGCTGAGGGGGTTGGTCAGGTTCAGCACCACGGCGTCCGGAGCCAGGCGGAGGATGGCGCTGGCTGTGGCCCGAAGCCCGGCCGTCATCCGAAGGGCCGCGCTCAGGCCTCCCGGTCCGAGGGTCTCGTCCGCGGGGCAACCGAGCTCGCCCGCCAGCCCTTCGTCCTCCCGGCGGCCATCCAACCCACCGTAGCGGATCTGGTGGAGGATCACGGTCGCGCCCTCCAGCGCCTCCTCCAGCCGGTCGGTCCACCGGACGCGCCACCCCTGTGGACCGAGCAGACGCCTGGCGTGTCCGGCCACGACCTGGAGGGCATCTCGGTCTCGCCCGAACAGCGTCACCGCTCCAGGCGCCGGCACGGAGGCCGAGGCCACGGCCTCGAACAGCCCGATGGTGAACGGGCCGCTCCCACCGAGCACCGCCAGGCGCATGGGGAGCCCGATGCTGGTGAGGGCCAGGCTCGACGGGAAGGCGTGCGCGCCGGTCCCGGTCACGCCGTGGGCCCGGGGGACGCCATGGCGGCCAGGCCGGCGCCGATCATCCCGTCATCGTCGTCGGGGATGCCCAGTTCGATCATCCGGCCCCAGTCCTGGCCCACCCGCCACGTCGCCGCCTCCGCCGCCCCAACCATCATGGCCCGGTAGTCCTCCCCCAGGGCCAGCGCGAAGCCACCGACGATCACGAAGCGCTCCACCCCCACGGTCAGGTGGATGGCGGCCAGCGCCGTCCCGAGGTGCGAGACCGCGCGCGAGACCACGTCCCGGACCCACGGGTCCGCCGAGGCGAACGCCTCCGCCAGGGTCGTCGCCTCGATGCCCGTGGGGTCGGGGCCGGCCAGCGCGAACAGACGGGAGGTCCGGTATCCGATGGGATCCTGGGCGGCCGAGGCTCGGGCCAGGCGAACGGTCCCCCGCCCGGAGGCGATCCCGCCCACGTGCCCCCTGGCCCCGCAGTCGCACACCGGGGCGGAGGGGTCCGGGTCGACCCGAAGGTGGCCGATCTCCCCTCCCCGGAAGCCCTCACCGAGCTGCGGCCGCCCCGCCAGGAACACCTTGTGGCCGATCCCCGACCCCACGGTCAGCACGCAGAAGTCGCGAAGGCCCAGATCGACGTACCGATACCCGGCCGCGGTCAGGTCGTTCATCACCTCGACCCGGGCCCCCGGCCACATCTCCTGGCAGGCTTCCCTCAGGGGCACGGCCCCGCCATCCCCGCCAAGGATGGTCGGGGCTGCCAGGGCCCACCCTCGATCGTCCACCGGGCCGGGATAGGCCACCGCCACGACCGATGGACGGCGATCCCCCAGGATGTCAACCGCGGCCGCCCTGACGGCGTCCAGGACGGCGTGATGAAGATCCGCGGCGGTGATTCCCTCGAACCGATTGGGCACCGGGCGGCGGATTCGTCGGGACAGCGTGTGCGAGTCGGGGTCGAACAGCGCCGCTCGAAGGTTCGAGCCGCCCAGTTCGATCACCAGGGTGTCCTGTTGCGCCGGCGCCATTCGATGCCGTAGGGTGCCGCACGCGGCAGGTCCGGTTCAAGGGGATGACCTCATGCCCGAGATCCATGGCGGGGCGCCGGCAGACGACGGGACGATCCGGTTCGTCATGCGGTGCGAGCGATCTCGCCGCTACGAGGTGATCGCCGCGGCGGTGGCGGACCCATCGAGCCCGATGCTCGCCCGGGCGATCGGGGACCGCAGAGCCCTCCTCGTCACCACCCCGACCGTGGATCGCCTGTATGGCGCGGGCCTGCGCCACGTCCTGGCTCGATGGGGTGTCCAGGCGGAGGTGTCGGTGATCCCCCTCGGCGAGGCACGCAAGTCGATGATCACCGTGCTGGAGATCTGCTCCCGGGTCAGGCAGGCGGGCCTCGGGCGGCACGACGTGCTGGTGGCGTTCGGAGGCGGGGTGTGCTCGGACGTGGTGTCGCTCGCGGCCAGCCTGGTCCGGCGAGGTCTCCCCTACGTCTGCGTGCCGACCACGCTGGTCGGGATGGTCGACGCGGCCATCGGCCTGAAGGGCGGGGTGAACTTCCGGGGAGCGAAGAATTACCTGGGGTGCTTCCTCCCCCCAGAAGTGGCCCTGGTGGACCTCACCTGGCTCAGGACCCTTCCTCGGGCCGAGCTGCGGTGCGGGGTGTCCGAGATGGTGAAGATGGCGCTCGTCCGCGACCCGGGGCTGTTCCGTCTGCTGGAGGACAACGGGAGGGCGCTCCTCGGGTCGGCGTTCCAATCCCCCCCTGACATCGCACGCGACGCGGTGGGTCGCTCCATCGGGCTGATGCTGGAGGAGCTGGAGCCGAACGGCTACGAGGACCGGACGCTGGAGCGGCTGGTGGACTTCGGGCACACGTTCAGCGGGGCGATGGAGGAGCGATCGGGGTTCACGCTCCGGCACGGGCACGCCGTCGCCGTCGACATGGTCCTGACCGGTGCGCTCGGTGTCGAGCTGGGGCTCCTGGCCGAGCCGGATTGGCACCGGATCGTGGCCCTCTACCATCGCCTGCACCTGCCCTTCCTGGTCCCGCAGTGCACGCCGGTGGTCCTGGCCGAAGCGGTGAGGTCCACGGTGGCCCACCGCGGGGGGAGGCTTAACCTGGTGATCCCGACCGGTATCGGAGACGCGACGTTCCTTCGTGATGCCGCCGATCTCTCCCCGGCACTGCTGCACCGCGCGCTCCGGCGCCTGCGGATCGCGGCGAGCCCGGCGATGGGTCCGGCCGGGCCCGAGATGGTGGACCTGACCCTGGTCAGCCCCGTGGGGCGGCCACATCGATGACCACCATGCGCAGGGGGACCTGAC
>JBKPBM010000320.1:0-1840 GCA_046744325.1 Actinomycetota bacterium
GGCCAGGTCGAACGGCTGGTCGCTGCCGCGCGCGCCGCGAACCTCCCGGACGATCTCCTCGATCTCCTCGGGCGTGAACATCCAGCCCTCGGGATCGGAGGTGATCTTCTGGGGAAAGATCCCGTCCCACCTCGCTCCCCGCCGGGTCACCGCGCTTCCGGGCCGGTTGCCACCCACCTAGATCGGGACGCGAGGGCGCTGGACCGGGGGCGGCAGGAACCGTACGTTGGCCATGCGGTGGTGGCGGCCCTCGAACGAGAACGGCTCCCCGGAACAGAGCCCGTCGATGATCTCCAGCGCCTCGTCCAGCCGCTCGGCCCGGACCCGGACATCTCCCTCTTCGCCGAACGCCTCGAAGTCGTCGGCCGCCGACCAGCCCAATCCGACGCCCAGGATCACGCGGCCGTGCGACAGGTGGTCCAGCGTCACCGCCTCCCGCGCCAGCTTCCAGGGGCGGCGGCGTGCCGGCGACGTGACCATCGTCCCGATCCTGATGCGCTCGGTGGCCATCGCGATGGCGGCGAGAGCGACCATCGGGTCGGCGAACGGCTGCTCGCTCCGCCGGCGCAGATGCAGGTGGTCCCACAGGAAGAAGCCGTCCCAGCCAGCCTGCTCGGCCTCCCGCGCCAACTCCGACAGCAGCACCGGGTCGCCGTACTCGCCGTAGTTCTGGACCGACAGCCCGAATCTCATCCGCTTGCCCCGGTGAGGCCGAAAGATCCGATGAACGCGTCCTCCGCCCTCGCCAGCGCCCGACGGTATTCCGGGAAGTACGAGACGGTCACCTCGTAGAGGCGTTTGCCCTTCAAGCAGAACCGGTCGCGCTCCTCACTGTCCGAGGCCACAGCCCGGAAATCTCGGCAGGGCACACCCCCGACCCTCAGCGCGCGATCCAGGACCACCTTCCCAGCCCCGCTGTCGGACAGGCCGTCCCGGAACTGCGACAGGAACTGCTGGGGGCCGAGCGGTCCCATCAGGAGCACGGGAACCTCGTACCAGTAGACGACGAAGTATGCGCGAGCGTCGCCCGGCACGTCGGCCTCGTGCAAGAGGTACTCGGCCGGTGCCGCCCCGCTCAGGAAGGACTTCTCGATCAGCTGGCCGCTCTCATTCGGAACGATCGAGAAGCCACCCTCGAAGGACACGTACGTGTGGTTCGGCAGTGCCAATGCAACGACCATCGGCCACGCGGAGGCAGACTTCGGCGGCCGAGGCCGGCCATCCGGGTGCGGCGGAAGCCCGCCGGTCACAGCCGCCCGGCTTCGATGATGCTCTGGAGGAACGCCCGGGTCCGCGGTTCCCGCGGTTCGCTGAAGATCCGATCCGGGGGTCCCTGCTCCAGGATCACCCCGGCGTCCAGGAAGCACACCCGGCTGGCGATGTCGCGGGCGAACCCCATCTCATGCGTGGCGATGACCATGGTCATCCCGGCATGGGCCAGCTCGCGGATCACGTTCAGGACCTCCGCCACCAGCTCCGGGTCCAGGGCGCTGGTCACCTCGTCCAGCAGCATGATGTCGGGGTTCATGGCCAACGCCCGCACGATGGCCACCCGTTGCTGCTGCCCACCGGAGAGCCGGTCCGGGTACTCGTCGCGCTTGTCGGCCAGGCCGAAGCGCGCGAGGAGCTCGGTGGCCCGCTCCCCCGCCGCCCGCCGCGACAGATCCAGCACCCGCATCGGCGCCAGGGTCACGTTGCGAAGCACCGTCATGTGAGGGAACAGGTTGAAGGCCTGGAACACGATGCCGATCCGCCGACGGATCCGGTTCACGTCCACGCCACGGGCGGTGATGTCCTCCCCCTCCACCAGGATCCGGCCCTCGTCGACCGGCTCCAGGAG
>JBKPBM010000350.1:0-3436 GCA_046744325.1 Actinomycetota bacterium
ACCACGAGCTGTGTTCGATCCCCGAATGCTGACCGGGCCTTCTTGGTGACGACTCATCACCCAGAGAACCCTAATCCTCCAACCGTGATCCTCTGAGGGATGTCCTTGGGTGTGTGAAAGGCATTCTGGCTCGCAGTGAAAGTTGCATAGAAGCCACCCCAGACAGGATCGTCCCCCACCAAGTCGCCGAACGACCGCGCCACGTTTTTGCGGAGACGGCTTGGGGCCCTGGCAGCCAGACGGTGCTACAGCCAAGACCATAGCCGGGGACGGTGACATTGGACTTCCCGCGCTGTGGGTCGATGACGTGGCGATCGGACCGGGACTCCCTCCAGACGAGCACCCAGTCAGACCTGCGAGAACCGCGATGCCCAGAAGACTCAACGACCTCACCGAGGACTCGCTCGGTCTCATCCTGACTCTTCAGCTAGCGGCGGCGGCGGATGATGTCGGCCACCAGGCCGACCGTCAGCGCTCCACCCGTGGCCCCCAGCACCGACGGAACCCAGCCGGCGACGTGGGTCGACGCTGCGGTGATGGCGGTGGCCACCAGCGCGCTCCCTGCCGTGATGCCCAAAGCGAGCCGCCGCCCCGCCCGGCGGATTCCGTCCTCCAGGCGTTCGGTCCCCCGGAAGTTCACGGTCAGCTTCGGGCCGGGGCGTGAGCCCGACAGGCGCTCGAACGCCTCGACCAGCCGCGTGAACCGGACCCGCAGCTTCTGCGCCTCGTAGAACAGCTTCTTGGGATCCATCCGGTCCCGCATCCGGTGGACCAGCCCCTTGGTCAGGTACTGTCCGGCCACCGCGAACGGATCCAGCGTGGGGTCCAGCTGCGACGTGGCCAACTGCATCTGGGCCAGTGCCTTCCCGGTCAGGGCGAGCGAGGCCGGCAACCGCACGTCGTGCTTGATGGCGATCTCGGTGATCTCCTGCAGGATCGGCCCGAGCTGGATCTCCTTCAGAGAGATGTTGCGGTACTTGGCCATCACCGCCCCGAGGTCGCGCTCGAATCCCTCCACGTCGATGTCCGCGCGCTGGTCCTCGCCGGCGATCATCAGCGTGACGTCGGTGAGGAACGACGAGTCCTCCTGCCAGAACGCCATCAGCAGCAGCATCAGGAGCTCGCGGATCTCCGGGCCCAGCTCGCCGACCATCCCGAAGTCCAGGAAGTAGATCGTGTCGTTCCACCACATCAGGTTCCCGGGGTGCGGGTCCGCGTGGAAGAACCCCTCGGTGAGGATCTGCGCGTAGTAGGACTCCAGGAGCTGGCGCGCGGCCTCCTTTCGCGCATCGCCCTCGGGTGCGCGCCGGATCGGCACGCCCTGGATCTCCTGCATCACCAGCAACCGCGCCGAGGTGTACTCCTCGTTCACCGCCGGCACGTCGAGGCGCGGATACGGTGAGAGGACGGTGCGCATGCGCTCGATGTTCGATGCCTCCTGCCGGAAGTCCAGCTCGCGCCGGAGCGACGCCGAGAGGTGCTCGAAGATGGCCTGCATGTCGACCACGGCCCGGAACCCGGGACGGTCCGCGGTGCGCTCGGCGAACATCTTCAGCAGGCCGAGGTCCTCCATGATGTCCTGGCGAGCGGTCGGCCGCTGCACCTTGATGACCACGCGCTCGCCGTCGGTGAGCGTGGCCCGGTGGACCTCGGCGATGGTCCCGGCGGCCATGGGCTCCGGGACGATCGACTCGAACACGTCCTCCCACGGCACGCCCAGCTCCTCCTCCATGACCTGGACGACTTCCTCCTGGGTCAGTGGCGGGACGCTGTCCTGGAGCGTGGCCAGCTCCTCGACGAACGCCGGCGGAAGCAGATCCGGGCGGGTGGAGAGGATCTGACCGAGCTTGGCGAACGTGGGCCCCAGCTCCTCGAGGGCTTGGCGGAACCGTCGGGCCCGCTCCCGGGTGGTGTCCCCCGCGTCCTTCGACCGGCCGAACAGCTCGCGGAGCCCGTGCCGGGCCATGATCCCGGCGATCGTGGTGGCCCTGCCGAGGAGCCGTCCTTCGGCCTGATCCTCCGCTTGGGCTGCCCGCCGGAGCCGCGAGACCTGGACGCGTGCAGACCTCCCGTCGCCGTCGCCGGACGCGCCGGGAGCCGTGTTCACGATGATCACGGTGCATCGCGCGTTGTGGGAGACGCGGTTGGGGACGTTTCCCAGGAGGAACTCCCTGCGCCCGGCCATCCCCAGGTTGCCGACCACCACCACGTCGACGGCGGACTCCTCCGCCGCCTGGACAATGGCCATGGCGGGGTCCTCGTCGACCATCACCTTGGCCACCCCGCGATCCCCGGCCAGCTCGCGCGCGTACTTCGCCAGGTCCTCCGCGGCGAACCCGGCCCGGGTGGCCTCCGCCGATCCGTGCTCAGTTCCCGGCGCGTGCTCGGGGACGATGACCTGGAGCACGACCAGCTCGGCGCCGAAGCGCTCGGCCATGTCGGCAGCCCAGTTCACCGCCCGCGACGCGCTGTCGGACCGGTCGGTAGCGACCATGATTCGCTTCACCATGTGGACGAGGACCTCCGAGCTCCCCTTGCGGCCGGCAGCCTAGTACATCACCACGCGCGCCCAAGGGGAATCCACGTTCCACCTCCCACCTGGACCGTGGCTGCCTCCGCCGGTGCGGGGTACTGGCACGCCGGCCCAATGAGGGTGCCGCTCTTGTCGGGGCGGCGGGCCGACGCGGAGAATCTGGCAATGGCCGTGAGGGAGCGGACCGCTCGGAGGCTGGCTTGGTCCATCGGCGCATTCTCCTTCGCGTGCGCGATCGCGAGCCTGGTCCTGCTGATCATCGATCGCCGGGCCTTCGACTCCCTGGCCAATGCCGACTTCATCGACCTGGTCATCCCCGTGGGCGTGGTCTGATCGGCGCGCTCATCGCATCGCGTCGGCCGGCGAACCCGATCGGGTGGATCCTGCTGGGGATCGCGGGGCTCGCCGGGCTGAGCGGCATCACGACCCACATCGCCATCCGCAGCGAGCTCATCAACGGACGGTCGGCCGGGCTGACGAGGTGGGCGGCGTGGCCCCAGAACTGGATCAGCATCCCGATCTTCCCGGCCGGCCTGCTCCTGTTCCTCTTCCTGCTGTTCCCGGATGGGCATCTGCCAAGTCGGCGCTGGCGATGGCTGGCCGGGACGGGCGTGGCCTTTTCGCTGGTCTCAACGCTGCTCGCGTCGCTCGATGCCTCACCCATCGAGTTGACCACCAAGCTCCGGAAGGTCCGTGGTCCGATCGGATTTCGGGCGATCGGATCCTTCTTCAATGGTACGTGGGGAGGCTTCTTCTGGCTCGGCGGCCTGCTCCTGCTCTTCCTGTCTGCCTGGGCGCTCTTCCAGCGCATGCGACGCAGTCGCGGTGAAGAGCGCCAGCAGATCAAGTGGTTCGCCTACGGAGCGGGAGGGACCGTTGCGGTGCTGGCCGTCGCGGTCGTGG
>JBKPBM010000056.1:0-5092 GCA_046744325.1 Actinomycetota bacterium
CGCGTGGATCGAGTACGACTCGGTCGGGCCGCGCGGATCGAAGGGGGTCGGCGAGCCGCCGCTGATCCCGACCGCGGCCGCGATCGCGAACGGGATCGCGAAGGTGCTCGGGTCGCGGGTCCGGCAGCTTCCCATGACGCCCGAGCGCGTCTGGAGCGCCGCGAATCGAGCCGGCGGATGACGCGGTCGTTCGTGGCTCCTACGACGGTCGACCAGGCGCTGGCCGCGCTCGCCGACGGCGCTCGGCCGGTCGCCGGGGGCACCGACCTCGTCGTGCGCGCGCGCCAGGGCAAGGCGGCGCTTCCGGACGCGCTGCTCGCAATCCACCGGATCGACGAGCTGCGCGGAATCTCGCCGCTGCCCGACGGCGGCCTGCGCCTCGGAACACTCGCGACGCATGAGGAGATCGCGACTCATGCGGCCATACTCGAGCGGTTCACGGCGCTCGCGGATGCGTCGGCGATCGTCGGGTCGCACGCCACGCGCGCGCAGGGAACGATCGGCGGGAACGTGATGAATGCGTCGCCGGCGATGGACACCGGCGGCCCGCTGCTCTGCTTCGGCGCGAATCTGATGCTCCGATCGACGACCGGGGAGCGCGAGGTCACCCTCGACGAGCTCTGGACCGGACCCGGCTCGACATCGGCCGCGCCGGACGAGCTGCTCGTCGCGATCGATGTGCCAGCACCGGCCCCCGACACCGGTTCCTGCTATGTCCGGCTCGAGTACCGGCGTCAGATGGAGATCGCCGTGGTGGGCGTCACCGCGGTGGTTACTCTGGACGGCGGCTCGACGAGCGACGCCCGCATCGCGATCACCGCGCTCTCCCCGACGATCCGGCGTGTCCCGAAAGCCGAGCGAGCGCTTGTCGACTCCGGCGATGTCGACGAGGCCGCGAAGCTCACGGCCTCGGCCTCGGCCCCGATCGACGACGTCCGCGGGTCCGCTGACTACCGGCGCGCGATGGCGGAGGTTATCGCGCGGCGCGCGATCGCTGCGGCGATCGCGCGCGCGAAGGGCGAGCGCGTCCCGATGCTCGCGAGCCCCGCGCTTCACGGAGCGACGTCGTGAGGGTCGACGCCACCCTGACCGTGAACGGCACCGCCTACCCGGTCGCGCTTGACCCCCACATGAGCCTGCTCCGCGCGGTCCGCGACGTCTTGGGGCTCATCGGTTCCAAGGAAGGCTGCGACGACTCGGAGTGCGGCGCGTGCATGATGCTTCTCGACGGCAAGCCGGTGAACTCCTGCTCGTACCTCGCGCTGCAGGCCGACGGACGCGAGGTCACGACGATCGAGGGGCTTGCCACCACCGACGGGCTCGCGCCGCTCCAGCGCGCGTTCCTCGAGGAGGGCGGCGTCCAGTGCGGCTTCTGCACGCCGGGCATGCTGATCTCGGCGACGGCGCTGCTCCGCGCGAACCCCGACCCCTCCGACGAGGAGGTTCGCATCGCGCTCGCGGGGAACCTCTGTCGCTGCACCGGGTACGACGGCATCGTGCGCGCGGTACGCAACGTCGCCGCCACGAAGAGCTCATAGCCCGGCATGGACCAGAAGAGGGAGGCGGCCCGCCGCTGCTTCGATCGGCGCGCCGGCGGCTACGGTTCGAGTGACCTTGTTCCAAGGTGAGTAGGAAGTCTCCGTCAGACGGAGCGTCTGCATAACACTTGCATAGCAACTCGGGGGCACAAAGGAGGGTGTCGTCGAGGCGCGCGTAGCCGCGTTCATCCCGTATCCCGTACCAATTGCTGGGTCCGACACGAGCCGGCGGAGGTCGACCCAGACCACGCTTGCGGCCCCGCTACGCGAAGGTGGCGGCGCTTGCGGGACTCTCCGACGAGTTCGGCGCGGCGGGCCAGTTGGCGGTGGTCGAGCGGCTCGACGGCGTCGGCATGACCGACTACTACGGTGTCTCGGGCCGGGCGGCCGGGCCGGAGCAGGAACAGATGACCGAGCCGGAGTACGAACGAAAGGTCGCCCTGCTCCGGGCCCTCTTGGACCTACTTCGATGACGTCGCTTCGCGCGTCTCGCCGGAGCTGCGAAAGGGCCCGCGCGGCGGGGGACGCGAACGGGACGAGATCGTCCGCCACGTCAACGCCAGCGAGATCGTTGAGAATGGGAAGAAGGTCGGCGTGCGCTCGTCGCCCGACGCCTGGCGGGATCCCGACGAGCTGCGCGCCCATCGCGACGCGATTGTTGCGGGGATCCGGGAGACCAATGCCCACGGGGCTGCGGCCGGTCCATGGTGGACAGTCCAGTTCTTCATCCGCCGCTGTGCCTGGCACATGCTCGACCATGCGTGGGAGATGGAGGATCGGAATCTGTCCTGAGGCGCCGGAGTCCCGCCGTCAAGGGATGTGATGACACAGGCGAGCTTCACGACAAACACCTGATGGGCGACGGCGCGTGCCCCTAAGCGGAGTTGGCGGAACGTTCGTTTCTTAGTGCAGGTCGTCGATCGTCCCGACCTCGACGATCCCTTCGACGCTGCGCGCCAGTTCCGCGTCCAGGGTGACGAACGCGTCCGCCTGCAGCTGGGTGAGCGCAACGTACTCGGCGTCGTAGGTCGAGACCCATCCCAACTGATCCGCGAGCTCCCAGGCCCGACGCCGGAGCACGGCGTCGCCGAGGAGCCTGATCGGCATCCGCCCGATGCGGGCGAGGCGGTCGCGCGCGACGTCGGCCGGGATCTCGCCCCGCTGGACCGCCTCGTGCAGGGCCGACAGCGTCTGGGAACGCAGGAGCGTCGGTGCGAGGAGCTTGTGCGCGGATGGGACCTCGACCTCCGCACTTGCGAGGTGCAGGGCCGCTCTGGCGTCGACGACGAACCTGGTCATCGGGTGCCTCAGATCGCGTGTGAAGGAAGGCAAACACTCTACCGTCGTGCCACTCCTCGGTCGACACCCTGAGGCTACTGCGGTGGGGCAGGAAGCAGGCCCAGCTGTCCCATCGTTCCCATGATGTCGTAGACGCCGTAGTGCTCGGTGTTCATCCCGGCGTCGTCGAAGGTGAAGACGTCGATCGCACCCATCGAGAAGGGCTTGCCCGTGGCGGGGATCCCCGGCATAAAGCCGTTGGTGTCGGTGCCGGTCAGGGTGCTTCGGACCGCCACCTTGTTCCCGGAGGCGATGACGTCCTCGACCTCGATGCGCATGTCGGGGGTCTGCTCCCGCATCATGGTGAACATCGCGATCGCCCCGGCCTTGTCGGCCGTGCCGCCGGGCATGGGGTTGCGCTCGACGTAGGACTCGGACAGGGTCTTCTCGGCGAACCCGATATCACCTTCGTTCAGGACTCGCTGGATCAGCTCCCGGACGGTCTCGGCGTTCTCCTGCGGCGTGGCCATGGCTCACATCCCTTCCGGGGCCGGCATGGCCCCGACCTGGATCATCAACTTCGCGAGGTCCATCTGGGCCCAGGTCTCCTGGATCGCCCCATCCTCTCCGTGACGCGAGATCTGGATCCAGTCGATGTCGATGGGCTTCCCATTCGCGGGAACGCCCGCCCAGGTGATCCCCCCGTCGTTCGTGCCGGTCATGCGGACATGCGAGACGACGCGGTCGCCCTCGCCGAAGATCTCGAGGATCTCCGAGCGCTTGTCCGAGAAGAAGGCGAACGCGCCCTCGTTTGCGGCGATCGCCCCCTCGACGCCGGCGGGCACCATCTCCGAGCCCGGTGTGTGGGCGACGAAGTCGGCCGCGACGCATGCGCGGACCGTGTCATTGTCGCGCTCGTTGTAGGCCCGCTCGAGCCTCTCGACCACCTCGATGTTCCGTGCGGCATCGCTCATGGATCCCCTCCCGTGGATCGGTGTGTATCCCAAGACCCTACGGCGAATGGAGCTGTTCGCGCAACGCCGCCCACGGAGCGTTCGCGGGCCCGTACGTCCGGTAATAGATCAGTTCGCCGGCCTCCCCGCCACGGGCGCCCTCCTGCGGGAGGAAGAGGGTGACGAGGATGGCGCGCCGTCCGTCGATCTCGATGGCCGTGATGGTCGGGTTGCCGAAGGCGACGCTCCCCGAATCGGTCAGGAAGGGGATCGGTTGGGCGTGCCCGGTCACCTCGTCGTAGAGGAACACCCGCCACGTACGCCAGTCGCCCTTGACGACCTGTCCCTCGATGAGGGTCAGGTCGAACCCTCGGAACCGGATCACGTCACGATCGCCGATCCCGCCCATGACGCCACGCGCTTCGAGCGCTGCGTCCAGCGCCGGTCGTGGCGCCGAGGTCCAGGAGTGCCAATCGGTGAACCCCCGCGCCTCGCGATCCAGGTCGCAGTCACGGTAGAAATGGAAGCCGACGTCGACCGCTGTGCTGCTCGCCGAGTAGAGGCTGGGCGTGCCCTCCGCGCACGAGGACAGCTGCATGGGGGCATTGAAGGACTTCGAAGCCTCACCGGCGAGCAGATCCGTCCAGCTCCGGTAGTACGTGAGCTTGACGTGGTTCGGGGGCTCCTGTTCCCAGGCCACCACGTATCCGCCGTCCGATGCCGCCTTGATCGTGGGCATCGAGGCGTTCTCGGCCAGCTGGCGCTGCCACGTCCAGTTCATGAGATCGCTCGACGTGGCGAGTTGGACGGCGAACGTGTGGGAGTCCTCGCGGAAGCTGTGATACAGACCGACGAACCCACCGGCCTCGGGCACGGCGATGATCTTCACGGTATCCATCTCGTGGCCCTGGTTGTCGACCAGGGCATACCGGCTCGCCGTGGCCTTCGTGACGTCCTCGATGTAGCCGCGGAGCTCGGCCCGGGCCTCGGCGATCGTTGGAGAGGCGACCTGTGACCGGCCACAACCAGCCAGCACCATCGCCGTCAGCGCCAACGCGACGGTGATGCGCAACCGCCACGGCATCCCTCGACCGGGGCTCATCGCGTCACGCAGCCAGATCCGCTGGGCTACAGGATCTCTGTCACCGCGCTGATGAACACCACTCCTCGCCACAGGATGGCCGCGCCGAGCAGGACTTGGCCACCGACTCGGAGGGCCTGCCGTTGCCTCGGCCCGAGCGATGCAGGGATCATCCAGGCCACGAGCGTGCCTGCGATCACGACGAGCCCAAGCCCGAGTGCCGGGATCAGCAGGGCCACGCC
>JBKPBM010000108.1:0-2077 GCA_046744325.1 Actinomycetota bacterium
GCTCGGGGTCGGTGATGAAGTACGGGGAGATGTAGCCCTTGTCGAACCGCATCCCCTCGACCAGCTCCAGCTCCATGCCGAAGGTCTGGCTCTCCTCCACGGTGATGACCCCGTCCTTGCCCACCTTGTCCATGGCCTCGGCGATCTGCTCGCCGATCTCCGGGTCCGCCGCGGAGATGGCCGCCACGTGGGCGATGTCGTCCTTCGAGTCCACTTCCTTGGCCTGGTTCTTGATGGCCTCCACGGCGGCGTCGACGGCGACCTCGATGCCACGCTTCAGAGACATCGGGTTGGCGCCGGCGGCCACGTTGCGCAGGCCCTCCTTGACCATGGCCTGGGCGAGCACGGTGGCGGTCGTGGTGCCGTCCCCGGCCACGTCGTCGGTCTTCTTGGCGACCTCCTTGACGAGCTCGGCCCCGATCTTCTCCTGGGGGTCCTCGAGCTCGATCTCCTTGGCGATGGAGACGCCGTCGTTGGTGATGGTCGGCGCGCCCCACTTCTTCTCGAGCACGACGTTCCGGCCCTTGGGTCCGAGCGTGATCTTGACCGCGTTGGCCAGCTTGTCCATGCCCTTCTCGAGGGCCCGACGCGCCTCCTCATCGAACGTGATGAGCTTTGCTGGCATACCTCCTCCTCCTTGCTCTGACGACCTGTCCCTTGCTGAGCCGAGCGCCCGGGCGGTTCGCGCTGGCTCGGGGAGAATGCTAGCACTCTCAGCCCCGGAGTGCTAACCGGAATCCTCTGCCAATAGCCCTTGTCCCAAACGGACCAGCAAGATTAGGCTCCGCACGATGCCAGGCATTCAGCAAGCGCGTCCGCAGACCCTCGATGAATACAAAGCTTGGGTTAGCCGAATTCATCGGGATTCCCGCGTCTCAGATCCTTAGAAGCCCCGGCCCTGCTCATCAAGCCGTTCGACTCCCTGGTCCTGAAGAGCTTCCGACAACTGAATCAAGTCTCGGTCGACCAATGCCCTCGAAGCGAAGCTGATCCGGAGCGCTAACTACCGCCTTCGTCATTCTGTGTGCCGAGCTCCTGATCTACTGCGGCGCGCACGGCTTCGACGGGCGCGCCGCGAGACTCGAGCACCTTGGCGGCAAGTCCCTGGCCTTCGCGGGAGAGCCCCAGCAGGATGTGCTCGGTGCCGATGTAGCCGTGGTGGAGCCGTTCCGCTTCGCGAAGGGAGAGCTCGAGCACCTTCTTCGCCCGAGGCGTGAACGGGATCCGGCCCCCAGGCGGCGCGTCCTCGCATCGACCCTTTCTACGACGATCGCGTGATCGGTCGAGGGCCCCCGGGCCAAAGGTGACTTCCACCCGCCGGCGAACCTCGTCGAGATCGATCCCCAGCGTCTCGAGCAGTTCCTCATCGTCGCGACCATCGGGTGTTCCCACGATCCGAAGCACGTCGGCCCGGACGTCGTCGTGAGCGATCCCCAGCCGAGCCAACGCGCGTGGCCCGGGCCCCGAGCCCTCGCGGAGCAGTCCCAGGAGGAGATGCTCGGTCCCGATGTAGCCATGCCGAAGCTCGCGCGCCTCCTCCTGGGCCAGCACGACGACCGACCGGGCGGGCGGGGTGAACCGTTCGAACATCGAAGCCTCCTACCTCTCTCGACGAAGGAATCGGCGCTCGGCGTGCTTTTTGTGGACGGCCTGCTTGCTCACCCCGAGCTCCTCGGCGATGCCCCGCCAGGACCAACCCTGCTCTCTGGCGTTGTCGACCTGCAGGGCTTCGAGCTGCTCGAGGAGCCTCCGAAGGGCTGCCACCGCCCGCAGGCCGACCTTCGGGTCCCGGCTCCCCGCCGCCGTTGCCAGCTCGGTCGCATCGCTCATGATGAGCGTCAACATACATTGACGCCCTCTGACATGTCAACCTATGTTGACCGCCCTCCGACGGTGGACTGGGGGACCAGGCACAACATCCGCATTCAGCGATACAAGTGCTCTCATGTGCGCGTATCATGCGTCGGCCACGGGCGCCAGCCCCTGGTCAGCAAAGGGGGGGCCCGATGCGCGCCACTCGTCTAGCCATGACGTTTGTGTTCGTCATGTTCGTCGTTGTGCAAGGGATGGCTTGGGG
>JBKPBM010000185.1:0-2183 GCA_046744325.1 Actinomycetota bacterium
CTTCAGGACGTTCGGCGCCCCCTTCTGGCTAGCGCTGACCGATCGTAGGTTCATCGTGTTGCGGGTCCACGGCCGCTCAGGACGGAGCGCCCGCACCGCGACCCTCGACGTCGCGGTTCCCCGGTCTCAAGCTCGCCTGACCGAGAGTCGAGGCGGCCTGCTGTGGCACCGACTGCGACTGGACCTGGCAGGGGAACAGCGCGACTTCTGGTTCTCGACGATTCAGAACGGGCGGGGGCGGGAACTGACCAAGGGTCTCTGATAGCTCGCAACCCGAGCGGGGTGTGTGGTCAAGATCCGTCGTTTGGCGAGAGATGGCAATACCCTCTAGGCCTGCTTGGAAGGGGTATTGCGATCTCCCGCTGCTCGACGGATTTTGACCACACCCCCGGCCCGATCGGCTGGCCCCCCTTGGAGGGGTCTACGCCCTGCACTCCTTCTCCGCGACTAAGGCCGCCGAGGGCTGGCGAAATGGGCGTGCACGGCGGCTACTTGGCCGGCCCAGAAGACGAGCTTCTCATCGTTGCTTGCGCCAGGGGGTAGTAGCCCGAGATGACGGGCCAACTCAAAGAACCCTGGTCCAGCATCATTCTCGTTGAGGTACTGGACGAGAGACGACAGCATCGCCCCAATCTCCCTGAAGGTCTCATCGTTGATTAGCCCAAGCAGGTAGCCCATCGCGGCTCGCTCGTCGTCGCGGTCGAAGTCGAAAGGGCGCAGCCCGGTGCGTTTCGCGAGAACCATGTTCATCTCGGTGTAGCTCGTAGTCGTGCCAAGTCTGGCCCGCTCCTCAAGGAAGCGCCGGCCTGCCGCGGAAAGCTCCTGCCACTCCGATTCTCCGCGTCCGTACTTCATGTGCCACCTCGATCGATGAGCCCGGGGACGTCGTTGGGGTTGTACGCGATGGCATAGTCCCAGCGCCCGAACGACCCCTCGGCGTTCACGGCATCGACCCATCGACGAGCGGCCGCGACCTTCACCTCCGCCAGCTCGTCGTGGCCCTTGGTTTCCAAGATCAGGTGGGTCCCGTCGGTGAGTCGGATGAGGAAGTCCGGGATGTAATCGTGGGCCTGGCCGTTGTGGAGATAGGGGATGGCGAACCCCAGGCCCTGGTTCTTCACAAACGCCGCCACCCTCTCGTGCGAGTCGATGTGGTAGGTCGTGGACTGCTCCCAGAACTTGGTGTCCATGACCACGTAGTGGACATGTGAGCGAAGGACCCCCTTGACTCTCTTGGAGGTCCAGAAGTCGATCTCCGAGGTCGAGCCCCGTGGTCGCGTGCGTTCGTACCGCGGGACCTCCGGTGTCTCGCCCTCGGAAGCGTCCGGCGAGATGGCCTCCACCAGCTCCTCAACCGCCCACCCGTAGTACGGGGAGAGGAACACGTCGATCCTGCTCTCCGCCCGGTGGACCCGCACCTTGTCGGCCACGAACCGCTTGACCGCTTCCAAGACCTGGGGGAACAGCACGTGTGCCGGCGCCCGGCAGGTTGGCCTCCTCGAGTATTCCCGCGTCAGGGTTGCCGCGAGATCGAATTCGCTTTCCTGCTGCCGTTGCTCGCTTCGCCACCGGTCGAGATCGAGGTCCGAGAGCTTGCCGGGTCCGATGAGTGACGGACGGCCGGTGTTCGTCGGAATGCCGGCCTTCATCTTCACCTCGTCAGGGATCTTCATGGGGTCGACCTCGAGGGTCGGGACACGATCCCAGTCCACCGTGATCCGGTTTCTGATCTCCTGTTGGTAGCCGTCGACCCGTGGGAACACGATTTCGTACTGCGCCCGAGCCGGGCTCGCCACCACGTGGAAGCGCTTGGGCTTCGCCGTGCCCCCGGTCCCGACCTTCTTGAACGGGGTCACCTCGAACGGGACGCCCAGGATCTTGGCGATCTCCTCGGTCAGCTTCCCGTCCTCCCCGACCTCGTAGTCGCGGCGTCGGAGCCCTCGTCCCACCACCTGCTCGCACAGCAGCTGGGACATGAACGGCCGCAGTCCGACGATGTGGGTGACCGTGTTGCAGTCCCACCCCTCGGTGAGCATCCCTACCGAGACGATGCACCGGATGTCCCGGCCCGGCGGGTGCAGCGGCCGATCGAGCTTGGCGGCGAGCTCCTCGTAGCCGTCTGGGTAGATGGGGCTGCCGAACTCGTTTCGGGGCCAGTCCAGCTTTCCGACCGTGTCCAAGGT
>JBKPBM010000152.1:0-4299 GCA_046744325.1 Actinomycetota bacterium
GGGAAGTCCACGCTCGGCCGAGCACTGGCGGCCCGGGCCATGGAGGAGGGTCGGACCGTCGCGTACCTCGATGCCGACCTGGGCCAGAAGAGCGTCGGTCCCCCGGCCGCGGTCACCCTTCGAATCCTCGGCGGGCCGGAGGACCTGGAACCCGAACGGCTGGCCCGCGAGGACGCCATGGCGTTCGTGGGTGCCACCTCGCCGCAGGGGCAGTTGCTCCCGCTGGTGGTCGGGACGGCCCGCCTGCTGGCCCGGGCCCGGGAACGGGATATCGAGTTGGTGGTGGTGGACACCAGCGCCGTGGTGTCGGGCGTCTACGGGCAGCTCCTCAAATACCACATGGTGGAGCTCATCCGGCCGGACGTGCTGATCGGCCTGCAGCGCGGCGAGGAGCTGGGCCCCCTGCTCGGGATCATCCAGCGGTTCTTTGCCACGGAGGTGCTGTCGCTCCCGGTGGACCCGCAGGTCCGACCGACCTCCGTGGAGGAGCGGGCCCAGCGGCGCGAGGAGGCCTTCCGCCGCTACTTCGCCGAGCCCCTGCAGCGCTGGCGGGTCAAGCCGACCGTGTTCATGCCGGCGCTCCCGGCCCTGTTCGAGCAGGACCAGCTGGACCGCATCCTGGTTGGGCTCTCCGACGGCGAGGGCGAGTACATCGGGCTGGGCTACCTCGAATTCTCGAAGGACGAGCAGGTCCTGCGGCTGATCTCGCCGGTGGCGGCCGGGCCCAAGGCGTTGAAGCTGGGGTCGGTGCGCCTGGACGAGGACTTCCGGATCCGCCGGGTCGACCTGCGCAATCTGTTCGGAACCGATTAGACTCTTCGGGCCGTACGAACGCGAAAGGACCATGAGCTTGCCCTCCGTCGTCAAGAAGCGCCGCAAGAAGATGCGGAAGAAGAAGCACAAGAAGCTGCTGAAAGCCACGCGCTGGCAGCGCCGGCAGAAGTAGTCCGCGTCCGGCTCTTCATCTCGCCCCGGAGGGGGTCGAACGATGGATCGGGACTCCAGGCCGATCGTCTTCCTCTCGGACTACGGGCTCGAGGACGAGTTCGTGGGGACGTGCCACGGCGTCATCGCCCGGATCGCTCCCTGGGCTCGAGTGATCGACCTCTCTCATGCCGTCCCGCGGCAGGACGTTCGTCGGGGCGCGCTGATGCTGGCACAGGCCCTCCGGTACATGCCGGAGGACGCCGTGTTCCTGGCGGTGGTCGACCCGGCGGTGGGCACGAACCGGCGCGCGGTGGCCGTCGAGTCCGGATCGGGAAGCCTCCTGGTCGGTCCCGACAACGGGGTCCTCTCGCTGGCGTTGAACGATCTGCAGGAGGCGTCGCTCGCCGTGGAGATCACGGCCGACGACGTCCTGCTCACCCCGACGTCGGCCACGTTCCACGGTCGTGACGTGTTCGCTCCGGCGGCGGCCCACCTCGCCGTCGGGCGGACGATCCGAACGCTGGGACCGCTGGTCCAGCCGGGCACCCTCGTCCGGCTTCCTCAGCCGGGTGTGGTGGTCCGCCCGGGCGAGCTGCGCGCCGAGATCATCGGCACGGACCGGTTCGGGAACCTCCAGCTATCGGTCAGGCCCGATCACCTGGAGGCGGCCGGGCTGGCGGGGGATCAGGAGTTGGAGGTCCACTGGCCGGGAGGGGCCCCAACCCCGATCCGTCTGGTGCGGACGTTCGGCGACGTCCCCGAAGGGGATCTTGCCCTGTTCACGGACTCCGGAGGATGGCTGTCGGTAGCGATCAACGGCGGAAGCGCCGCCGAAGCGCTGGCCGCGATTCCGGGCGACAGCGTGATCGTCGGGCGGGCGTAGCGGTACCGCCCCGCATCTCTCGCAGTCGGCGTTCGCGCAACGAGGCCTCCCAGCGGGTCGCCGAGAGAGCCGGCTTCCGACGAGAAGGGGTTCTGCGCTCGAACGGCGAGGTCGACGGTCGCCGGGTGGACCACGTGGTGTTCTCGCTCTTGCCTGGAGACCGCGCCAGCAGCGCCCCTGCGATGGACGGGTAAGCTGGCGTCGCTCATGGGACAGCGCGTCATGATCACGGGCATCTCGCGGCACCTGGCCGCGCGCCTGGCCCAGCGGCTGGAGGCGGACCCGGGCATCGAGTACATCGCTGGGGTCGACCTGGAGGAACCCGAGTTCGATCTCGAGCGGACCGAGTTCGTCCACGCCGACATCCGCAACCCGCTGATGGCCAAGGTCATCCAGACCTCCGAGGTGGACACGCTGGTCCACCTGTCGATCATCGCCACGCCGACGCGGGTGGGCGGCCGCAGCGCGATGAAGGAGATCAACGTCATCGGCTCGCTCCAGCTGTTCGCGTCGTGTCAGAAGGCGCCGGCGTTGACGAAGTTGGTGATGAAATCGACCACGGCCGTCTACGGCGCCAGCGCCCACGATCCGGCGATGTTCACCGAGGACATGGGGCTGCGGGCGGCGCCCACCGGCTACTCGAAGGACGCGGTGGAGGTCGAGGAGTTCGCCCGCGACTTCGCCCGGCGTCGCCCTGACGTCGCCGTCACGGTCCTGCGCTTCGCCAATTTCATGGGCTCGCAGATCGAGACGCCCCTGACCCGCTACTTCTCCCTGCCGGTGGTGCCGACGGCGCTGGGGTTCGATCCGCGCATCCAGTTCATCCATGAGGACGACGCGGTGGAGGTGCTCTACCGATCGACGCGCGACGACCACCGTGGCCTGTACAACGTGGTGGCGGACGGGGTGCTCTCGCTCTCACAGGCCATCCGGATCTGCGGGAAGGTCTCGCTCCCGGTGCCCCTGCTTCTGGCCACACCGATCGCGTCGGCGGTTCGCCGGCTCGGCCAGGTCGACTTCCCCTCCGACCAGATCCCGTTCCTCGTGTACGGCCGGGTGGCCGACAACGCGAGGCTCAAGACCGCCTTCGGGTTCGCCCCGCGGTACACCACGCGCGAGGCGCTCGAGGAATACGTGGCCGGCCATCGCTTCCGGCGCTTCATCACCCCCGAGCGGGCCGAGCGGTGGGAGCGGGACGTCTACGAGTTCCTCCGGCGGACCCGGATCGAGCGCGCGGCTCTTGCGGAGAAGGACTGATCCTCGATGGCGCAGGTCATCCCCATCCATCGCTCGCAGCGCGAACCCGCGCGCTGTCAGGCGACGACGGCGCGAGGCCGTCCCTGCCGGAACGTGGCGATGCAGAACGGATTCTGCCGCGCCCACCAGCCACTCTCGCCGCCGGAGCGGCTCGGGTCGTTCGAGGCGGATCGGATCCGGTCTGCGCTGGAATGGCTGCGGCGACGGGCGACGGGCGAGTATCACATCGACGAGTTCGGGTTCGACGCCGAGCTGACCCGGGACGTCCTGCTGCCGCTGCTCCGCCCGTTCCACCGCCACTACTGGCGCGTGGACTGGCTGGGCATGGAGAACATCCCCTCGGATGGCGCGGCGCTTCTGGTGGCGAACCACGCGGGGTCGTTGCCGGTCGATGCCCTGGTGATGAAGTTCGGGGTCCTGGACGGGCACCCCGCGCACCGCCATGTCCGGTTGCTCGCGGCCGACCTCGCGTTCGGTCTCCCAGTGGTGGCCGAGCTGGCCAGGAAGATGGGAAGCACCCTGGCCTGCTACGAGGACGCCATGAGGCTGCTTCAGTCGGGCGAGCTGGTGGGGGTGTTCCCAGAGGGCTACAAGGGCGTGGGCAAGGGCTGGAAGAACCGCTACAAGCTGCAACGGTTCGGTCGCGGCGGGTTCGTGGAGATCGCCCTGAGGACGGGGGCTCCGATCGTGCCGGTGGCGATCGTGGGATCGGAAGAGATCTATCCGATGGTCGGGAACGCCAAGCTCCTGGCGCGGCTGGGCGGCTTCCCGTACTTCCCGATCACGCCGTTCTTCCCCTGGCTGGGTCCAGTGGGCCTGATCCCGCTGCCGTCGAAGTGGATCGTGGAGTTCGGCGAGCCGATCCCAACCGACGGCTACGGCCCGGATGCATGGCAGGACACGATGCTGGTGTTCGACCTCACCGACCGCATCCGGGACACCATCCAGCAGATGCTGTTCCTGAACCTGACGAAGCGCCGCGGGACCTTCTTCTGATCCTCCCCAACGAGAAGAGGAGCCCATCGGGCGATGGGCTCCTCTCCGGTCAATCCTGGTAGATCCGAGCGGCTCTAGATGGGCGCCAGACGGCGCCGATCAGACGGTCGCGGGCACGCCTTCGAAGAAGGCGAGGTCGCCCACCTGATTGGAGCTCAGCTCGACCCGATCCGCCAGGTGCTCGCGCACCCAGTTGGCGGCCACGGGCGCGGCAGCCTCTGCCTGGGCGTGGGTCT
>JBKPBM010000207.1:0-3459 GCA_046744325.1 Actinomycetota bacterium
GGCGGTGCCGGTCCTTGCCACATTGGCCCTCATCTACCGGCCTCTGCTGTTCGCCAGCGTCGACCCCGAGGCGGCCGAGGCGCGCGGCGTGTCCCTTCGGCTTCTGTCCGTGGTCCTGCTCCTCCTGGTGGCTCTGACCACCGCGGAGGCCGTCCAGGTGGTGGGGGTGCTCCTCGTCCTCACGCTGGTCATCACCCCCGCCACCGCGGCGACGTACCTGACCGCGCGACCCCTGTGGGCGCTCGCGTGGAGCGTGGCGATCGCGGTCGTGGCGACCGAGGGAGGGATCCTCCTCTCGCTGGTGAAGCCGTATCCCACCAGCTTCTTCATCAGCGCGATCAGCTTCGCGATCTACGTGGCGGCGCGGCTGCGGCTGGTGGTCCGGCAACGCTCGCGATGACAGAGCTCACCGGGGGAACACGATCTCGCCACACGGGAATACTTCACCGGGGTCATCTCCTCGGACGGATCGCTCGTATTACCTGCAACGAATCACGCTCCGGACGACGGGGCGGACGACAAGGCCCGGTGTCCCCGGGCCAATCACAAGGAGGTTCATCGCCATGATGCGCACGCGTCTGGCCGCACTCACGATCGGGTTGGGATTGGCGGCGGCCGCCTGCAGCGGCAAGCCCTCACAGCCCGCGACCGGCGGTTTCACCGTGTCGGTTCGAAACGTCCCCGGCGTTGGGCGGGTCCTCGCCGACGCGTCCGGGCGCGCGCTGTACTCGCCGATGCAGGAGGCCGGCGGGCGGATCCTGTGCACCGGCGGGTGCACGAACATCTGGATCCCGGTGGCGGCCCCATCCGGCAGCCAGCCGACCAAGGGCCCGGGCGTCAGTGGCTCGCTGGGCGTCGACCAGCGCGCCGACGGGGTGAGTCAGGTGACCTTCGACGGCGCCCCGCTGTACCGGTTCTTCCAGGACACCGCCCCCGGACAGGTCAACGGCAACGGGGCCACGGACGCCTTCGGAGGGCAGAGCTTCACGTGGCACGTGGAGACCGTGGGTGCCGCCGCCGGTGGTGGCTCGGGGAGCTCCGGCGGGTACGGCGGGGGATACGGAGCGTGATCTGAGAGATCCACAGGGCGAGAGCGGAATGGCTCTGGCATGCTCTGAGCGTGAGCGTCCCCGCGCCGTTCGACACCATCGCAGCCGACGATTACGAACTGCTCAGGCCTGGTTACCCTCCCCGAACGGTGGCATGGCTGGCCGAGCGCGCTGGGCTGGACCGGGCGTCGATCGTTGCCGATGTCGCGGCCGGTACGGGGAAGCTGACCCGGGTCCTGCTCGGGCGCGTCGAGCGCGTCGTGGCAGTGGAGCCCTCGAGCCCAATGCGAATGACCCTGGCAGGGGCCGTGCCCGGCGCGACGGTGGTGGCCGCCGCGGCGGAGCGCCTTCCGTTCCCGGATGGTGCACTCGAGGCGATCACGGTGGCCCACGCCCTCCACCACTTCGATATCCCCGCCGCGCTGGCGGAGTTCCGGAGGGTGCTTCGCCCGGGGGCCGTCCTGGCGTTGTTCTGGAGACGGCGCGACCCGGATGACCCGCTGAACCATCGGCTCGGCGAGTTGGTGGACCGATACGTCGACCTCAGCGCCGGGATCCCGCTTGCCTTTTTCTCCTGGCGGGACAGGTTCGATCGCACCGGACTGTTCGAACAGGTCGACCGACTGTGGATCCCTGACCCGCACCGGGTTCCCGGCGCCGCCCTCGCTCGCCTCGTCGCCACGTCGAGCGACGTGGCCTCCCTGCCCCTCACCGAGCGCAACGCCCTGCTCCGCGAGGTGGCGGATCTGGCCCGCGAGCTCCCTGCCGCGGTCGAGCTTCCCGGTGGGGCAGAGGTACAGCTCTTTCGGCCGGCGAGCTGAATCCTCCGCCTACACGAGGCTGTCGCGCCAGGCCTGGTGGAGCCGTGCGTACTCTCCGCTCGAGCCCAGCAGGACGCTCGGCGGGCCGTCCTCGATCACCCGGCCGTCGTCCATCACCAGGACCCGGTCGGCGATCTCCACCGTGGATAGGCGGTGGGCGATGATCAGCGCGGTCCGGTCGGCCAGCACCGTGCGCAGGGCCCGCTGCACGGCCCGCTCGGAGGGCACGTCCAGAGACGAGGTGGCCTCGTCCAGGATGAGCACGGCGGGGTCGGCCAGGAACGCCCGGGCGAACGCCACCAGCTGGCGCTGCCCGGAAGAGAGCCGGCTGCCCCGCTTGGCCACATCGGTGTCATAGCCCTCGGGAAGCGCCTCGATGAAGCCGTGTGCGCCGATCGCCCGGGCGGCCATCTCCACCTCCGCACGGCTGGCGTCGGGGCGGCCGAAGGCGATGTTCTCCGCGACCGTCCCGGTGAACAGGAAGCTCTCCTGGGTGACCATGGCCACCACCCGGCGCAGCTGCTGCTCCGTGAGCGCGGCCAGCCGCACCCCGTCGACCTCCACCAGCCCCTCGTCGGGGTCGTAGAATCGGGCCAGCAGCCGGGCCATGGTGGTCTTCCCCGCACCCGTGCGCCCGACCATGGCCACGGTCTGACCCGCCGGGATGGAGAGGTCGACCCGGCGCAGCACCTCGGAGTCGGGCCGGTAGCCGAACCGCACGCCCTCGAACGCCACCGCCCCCCGCCACCCGCCCGACGGCTCGGGGGCCGGGTGGGACGGCATGGGCACCGAGGGTTCCTCCTCCAGCACGCCCGAGAGCTTCTCCAAGGCGGCGGCCGCGCCCTGGAAGGCGTTGTAGAACTCGCTGATCTCGGCCATCGGATCGAAGAACCGGCGCAGGTACAGCAGGAACGCCGTCAGCACGCCGACCTCCAGCGAACCGTGCAGGGCCCGAAGCCCGCCCACCAGCAGCACCACCGCGGTGGTGACGTTTCCGATCAGCCGGATCCCCGGCCAGTAGATCGTGATCAGCTGGAAGGTGCGGAACGTCGCCTTCCGGTAGTCCTCGTTGACCTCGGCGAAGATCTGGTCGTTGCGCGGCTCCCGGCGGAACGCCTGGACGGCCCGGATCCCGCCCAGCGACTCGGTGAAGTGCGTGACCACGACGGCCACGGCCTCTCGCGTCCGGCGGTAGGCCGTCGTCGACTCGACCTGGAACCACCGGCTGAGCACCAGCAGGGGCACCATGGCGGCCAGCGCCACCAGCGCCAGGGGCCAGTCCAGCACCAGGAGCACGACGGCGATGCTCACCACGGTCAGGGCCGAGGTGACCAGCGTGTCGAACCCCTCCTGGAGCAGCTCGCTGATCGCGTCGAGGTCCGAGGTCAGCCGCGAGATCATCCGCCCGGACGTGTAGCGCTCGTGGAAGGCCAGGCTGAGGCGCTGGAAGTGGGCGAAGACCCGTTCGCGCAGATCCAGCAGCAGGTCCTGGCCCACGTGCCCCGCCCCGATCACGAAGGTCCGGAAGGCGACGGCCTGGACGCAGGCCGCGACGACCAACCCTCCGACGATGACGAACAGGGTCGTGG
>JBKPBM010000035.1:0-5557 GCA_046744325.1 Actinomycetota bacterium
TCTCCCGGGCCTGTCGTCGGACGGAACCCGGAGCACAGCAGGTCGATCCCCTCGATATGCCCGCCCTCGTCCACGTCCAGGTACAGCTGCTGTTCGACCTCCTTCCATCCGCTGGGCTGGTGCAGCAGGAAGCGATACCGGGCCGACGCGCGGTCGGGGAGTGGCTCCACCCGGATGCTTCGAACCTGCAGGGCGTCGGCATCGCCGAACCACTGCCGGAACCTGGCGACGACCTGGGCGGCACCGCGCGTCTCTCCAGGCCCCGGCGGGATCAGGTAGCGGAAACGGGCGTCCGTCGCCAGGACGCCTCCGAGTCCGTCGAAGTCTCTGCTGCTGAGCGCCGCCACGAACCGGTGCGCTGGTGCCGTTCTCTCGTCCATGCGGCCAGCTTGCGCCGGCCGGCAGGGCCGAACATCCGTAGGACTACCGTATTTCGGCTTCGGTCAGCGATGGTGCCCCGGCAAGGCCCATCCTCTTCAAGGTGGACAACGCCCAGCCGTTGTGGGCCACCTCCGACCGCGGCGGGAGGGCATCCAGGGGAAACCACCGTGCCTCGCCGACGTCCGGCCCGGGAGCGACCTCCGGGACCGAGGGCAGCCGGGCCAGATGGTGGAACGAAAGGTGCCAGCTCCCATCGTTCCCCCGGAAGGACTCGATGTGCTCGAGCGTCGCGTCCCTCAGGTCCAGCCCCAGCTGCTCCCTGGCGATGCGAGTGGCGGCTCGGGTCGGATGCTCGAGGTTCCGAAGCACGTCGTCCGGCAGGAACCACCCCGGTTCCTCGTCGTACGCGGCCACGTTCGAATACCTCACCAGCAGCACGCGCACCTCCGCGACGATGGCCAGGTCGCAGATGAGACTGTGGTTGCATTCCATCGATGTCCTCCTCGTCTCCATGGTGTGGGTGATCAGGTGACCTCCACCACGGAGCGGGGGGCACGGCGCCGGACCAATCCCGTGACGTACCCCCACATCTTGGCGATGTCGACCAAGGCCATCAGGGCGGGGACGGCCACGATCGCCCCAAGACGCTCCGTCCGCCGATCCGGGGGCAATCTCCGCCACGCCCGCCGCACGGGACGGGCGGCATATGCGGCCGCACCGACGGCGACCGGCCCCAGCACCCACCCCCGGCGGGAGGCCACGGCCGCCAGCCCCAGTGCGTAGACGGCGAAACGCAGGAGGTGCCGCTCGCGATACATCCCGGCGATGGCGTCGCCCTCCGCGTAGCGCGCGAACCGCCTCCAGGTGGAGGGGAGATCAGGCCGGACCCGGAAGTAGGTCACCGCGTCCGGAGCCAGCTCCATCCGGATGCCGGCGCCGACCAGCCGGTGGTCGAAGTACATGTCCTCGCCGACGTCCAACCACTCCGGATACCCGCCGGCCGACTCCCAGGCGTCGCGCTGGAACGCGATCGACCGGGACGACGGAAGCCATCCCGGTCGAAGCTCGTCCGGCTCGGGCATCGAGACGGCGGAGGCGTAGACCTCGAACAGCGACGGGTCCAGCGGGCGGTAGAAGCCGGCCGACACCGCCGCTCCCCGTTCCAGGGGGGTCAGGATGCGCTCGAGCCAGTCTGGCGCGAGCACGCAGTCCGCGTCGGTCACCGCGATCACGTCATGCGTGGCCGCCCGGATGGCCGCGTTGCGACCCGTGGCGATGTTGGCCCCCGGCTCGGAGATGGCCACGATCCCGGGCGCGTCGCGCAACGCCTCCCACGTCCCGTCCGTGGATCCGCCGTCGACCACCACCACCTCGTCGGGTGGACGGATCTGTGACCGGACCGAGTCCAGGAACTCGCCGATGAACGGGCCCGCGTTCAGGACGGTCGTCACGAGCGACACCTTCACGGCGAGGAGGATAGTGCCAGAGTCGCGTACAGGCGCTCGGCCCGACCCCTCAGCGCCGCGAGCTCAGGCGCTCCGTACCGGGAACGGACGGCCTCTTTGACCAGGTCACGCGCCGTGGAGGGGCGGGCCACGACGCGTTCAAGCGTGGTCCCCGACGCTCCGGTTCCGCGCCAGTGCCGGTCGATCGCCTCGAAGCACGCTCGGACGTTCTCCTCCGTGTGGTCGAACTCGACGAAGGTCGTTCCGAACCGGGCGTTGATCCGGCGGATGACGGCGCCGAAGTCCGTGGTCACCTCCCCGAACGGGCCCACCACGAACCCGGCGCGATGGGGGAGCAGCGGCCGGTAGAAGCGGACGTAGCCGCGGAGCGCCTGGCGCATCGAGATGTCGGGGTCGTCCGGGTGCCGGATGACGAACGTGGCGACGGCCTCCCCGGGCTCGCGGATCACCACCAGGGACGGCTCCCCGGCGCGGATCGCCGCGATCACATGGGCCGGTGCGTGGACGTGGTGGGCGACGGCGACGGGGCGATCCTGGGCCAGCGTGAACGCCGCCACGGCGAAGGAGTTCCCGGACCGAGGGAAGCCCTCGATCACCAGCTCGGTGTCGGGCCCGAGCAGTGAGCCGTGCCGGCGCCGCCGGGCCATGGGGATGGCCAGGGACGGATACCGGGCCACGATCGTCTTGACCTCGTAATCCGCTTTCCCCAGAACCTCACGGACGGCGGCGCGCATGGCTCCGCCCCAGGATAGACGGCCTCGCGTTGACATCTCGTGGCCCGGGCTCTTTGATTAGGCCTCGACCAACGGGAGGTGGACGGAGTGGCAGAGGCAACGGCGCAGGGGACCGATCGGGAACGCATCGGTGAGGCTCGGCTCGGTACCATCCACTCCGGCCATCACTACGTGTTCGGCTTCGGCCAGAACTTCTACGGAATCTGGGACGTTGCATCCGACCCGCCGCTCGAGCGATTCCCCGCCAACCTCCAGGGCAAGCGGGAGGGATGGGGGAGGTTCGTCGAGATGGAGCCGACGGCCCGTGACGTCAACCCACCGTGGGCCGAGGAGAGGGTGGGCAAGTCCGGGGTCGAGCTGGCCAAGGAGCGCGCCCGGCGGACCCGGCGGATCTGGCTGGCGTCCACGGCGGTGGTGATCGTGGGCGCCGTGGTCGCCGTCATCGTGCTGTCCAAGTCCAGCGGCACGAACGTGAACGTCACCGGACCGGGCGGGAAGGCCAATGCCGCCCACGTGGACGTCACCGGGGCGACGACGGTGAGCCAGAACCTGACCCTTCAGAGCTTCACCGCCAACGGACTGAACTCCCTGTTCGGAAAGGCGGAGGCGACCTGGAAGGGATCGGACGTCACGCTTCACATCCTGCTGACCAACCCCCAGAACGGGGACAATCTCACCGCCGAGACCAACGGAAGCACGCTGGAGCTGACCACGTCGGCGGGCGAATTCGACTCGACGCGCGGCGAGTGCACCATCACCATCACCGGGATCACCGAGTCTGCGGTTGGTGGAAGCTTCTCGTGCAAGGGGGTCCCCTCCACCAGCGATGCCACCCAGACGGTCGACGTGACGGGGACGTTCTCGGGCCAGAAATAGGGTCAGGCCGCGCCGTACCGCTCGATCAGCGCCTTGGCGTAGTGGTCCTCCCAGCGATCTGCGGGCTGGCGCTGGACGTACTCTCGGTCCAACATGACCAGGTCCGTGACGAGATGACTGCGCACGACCGAGCCTCCGAGGATCTGGGGCAGCTCGGACAGGCGCGTCAACCAGTCGCCGTACCACGACGCCCAGTCGTCGTCCGCGCCGTCGGTGATCCGGAAGACGATGTGGTGGGTCTCGGCGGCCTCGTGGAGCAGCTCGCTCACCCTGCGCACGGCGTCGTCCATCGAACCTCCTTTCGTGTACCGGACCGGTGGTCGGTGGAAGGTGGTCCCGTGAACGGCTCCCCGCGTTACATTCAATACCTCGCTGCGGCCGTCCGGCGGGTCCGGTTGATACGGTCGAGGCGATGAGGCGCGCGCTGCACGTGGCCACGGCATCCGGGACCGCGGCCCACCACCTCTTCGAGCTGGAAGCTGGTGTGGGGCTGGTGTTCCAGCCGCAGCTGGGGCTCGGCGGCGCGGCGTGTCTGTGGGGCGTGGGCATCCCGGCATGGATCGCCGTGGCGGCCAGGGGTTCTCGGCGTTGGGACAGAATCCTGGCCTTCGCCGCGGGCATGGCGGTTGGTGGGGCGATCGTCCACTACACGCTGTGGCCGGTCGAGCGACGCCACGGACTTCCGTACCTCCGCGAGGCCGAGGGCCTGAAGCCTGATCAGCTTCCCGCCTACAACGCCCTGCTGCTCGGGTGGGCGGCAGGGGCGCTCGCGGCGTTGGCGCGGGAGACGCCCCCCGGCGCGCGACGGTGGGCATTGGTGGGAGCGCTGGTCGCGCTTCCCCTTCGAGCCAGTGCCCGGCACCACTTCGCGTGGGTCCGCGAGCAGGCGAAGGTTCGCCCGGCATGGTGGAATCGGGCGCTGGTGGCCGAGCGCGTGAGTCGAATGGGAGGGGAGGCATGAGGATCTATCCGTCGGATGATAGGAAGGCCGGGTTCGTCAGCCTGGAGCGGGGCGAGGACCTTCTCGACGGCCTGAACGCCGCCGTGGGTGAGCTGGGACTTCAGGCGGCCACGCTCCAGGTGATCGGCGGCCTGGACGCAGCCCGGCTCGGCTACTTCGATGCCGAGCGCGGCGACTACGTGGTGACCGAGAGCGGACACGTGGAGATCGCCTCGGGCCTCGGCAATGTCTCGCTCCGCGACGGCGCTCCCTTCATCCACCTGCACCTGGTGGTCTCGGACGCGGATGGCGGGTGCCGAGGGGGGCACGCGATGGAGGGCTGCGCCGCGTTCGTGGTTGAGGCATACCTCCGGGCGCTCGGCGGGAAAGCGCCTGAGCGCCAGGCAGTTCCGGGCATGAGCCTGAAGGTGTGGCCCGGGAGCTGAGGGCCGGCAGGTCGCTCAGCCCTGGGGTTCCGGTTGGGCCTCGGGCTCCTGGTCGGGCTCGGTGTCGGGTCGCGCCGGGATCGGTGCCTCTCCGTTTCCCCCGACGGCCTCCCCACCGGCCCGGATCTCACCGTTGCCCCCGGATGAGTCCTCGGCGGAACCCGCGTCCAGCGCCCCCTCGCCATTCCCGCTGATCAACACGGTCGCCCGTGACATCGAAGGAAGGGTGGGAAGGGGCGCGAGTACCTTGGCATGATCTCTGTGCGCGTCGACCACCGCGGTGTGATATGCCTCGGCGGCTTCGATGAACTCGGGCGAGTGATAGGGGCGGCCATCGACCAGCGGGCCCTGTCCCCCTTCCATGATGGCCGCGACGTCATCGCCACTGATCGTCTTCCGCGTCTCCAACGCGTGGGCGACCGCGAGCACGTCTCGACGATGTTCCTGCAGGACGGATTCGGTCTGCTCGATGAGCGTGCGCAGCTTCGTCTCGATGCGGTTCCCCAGCGAACCCTTCAACAGACTCTTCTCGTCCTGACCTTCAGGGCCGCTCGGACCCGCGCCCAATCGGCGAGTGACGCGGTGGCTGGCGACCGTGGACCCCATTCCCCAATACCCTTCCATCGAGACGGCGATCGCTGTCGCGGCGTCCAGGTCACCGAGGACTCCGGATGAGCTGTCGCCCTCGAAGAACATCTTCTCGCCGGCGAGCGA
>JBKPBM010000037.1:0-4427 GCA_046744325.1 Actinomycetota bacterium
CCTCCCAGGCCAGGAGCCGTTCGTGCTCCTCCCAGGAGTCCTCGGGCATGACGAAGCTGTACATCTCGAGCTTGTCGAACTGGTGCACCCGGAAGATCCCGCGGGTGTCCTTCCCGTAGGTCCCCGCCTCGCGCCGGAAGCACGTCGAGAACCCGAGGTAGCGGCGCGGCAGTCCTTCGGGGTCGAGGATCTCCTCGGCGTGCATGGCGGCGAGAGGAACCTCCGAGGTCCCCACCAGGTACAGGTCGTCGTCGCGGGTGGCGTAGGTCTGTGACTCGTCGGTGGGGAAGAACCCCGTCCAGAACATCGCCTCCTCGCGCACCAGCACCGGAGGCACGACCGGGGTGAAGCCCTTGTCTGCGGTGAAGTCCAGGGCGTACTGGGCCAGGGCGAATTCCAGTCGGACCGCCGGTCCGATCAGGTAGTAGAAGCGCGCGCCCGAGGTTCGGACCCCGCGCTCGATGTCGATCAACCCCAGGCCCTCACCCAGCGCGACGTGGTCGCGATCCGGGAAGTCGAACGCGGGCGGCTCGCCCCATCGGGAGATCTCGGCGTTGTCCTCGTCGGACGCTCCCTCCGGGACGGATTCGTGCGGGAGATTGGGAAGCCTGGCGGCAACGGCCTGCAGCTCGTCGTTGACTCCCGCCAGTTCCGCTTCGAGGCCCTTCAGCTCTTGAGAGACGGACCGAAGCTGGTCGAGCATGTCCTGTCGGACACCAGGGTCCATTGCTGGCTTGCCGCTTCCCAGCTCCTTGGACCCACGATTCTGCTGGGCGCGGAGCGACTCGACCCGAACCTGCAGGGCGGTCAGCCGCTCGTACGAGGCCAGCGCCCGGTCGAGGTCATCGGCCGCGCCGCGCCGGGCGAGGGCGCGCCGGTACGGTTCGGGGTCCTCGCGGATCGTCCTGAGGTCGAGCAGTGCGCCTCGACCCCCGTCAGTGGGGGTGGCCCTTCTCGGCCGCCACCGGCTCGACGGTCACGATGTCGGACGTGCCCGTGCTGCCGCTCGTTCCGCCGGCCCCTCCGGAGGTCGATGCCGTAGACCCCTTGGCGGCCTGGCCCGACGACGTGCCCTGGCTCTGCTCGCCCATGATCGACTGCCCGCTGAACAGCGCGCCCTCCGAGACCACCAGGGTCTTCGACGTGATGTTGCCGTCGACCCGGCCGCCCCGGGAAAGCTCGGCCCGGTTCTTCACGTTGATGTTGCCGGTGAAGCGGCCGGCGACCGTGACGTTGCTGGCCTCGATGTCGGCCTCGACCTGGCTCTGGGGTGACAGGGTCACGTCGCCGTCGGCGTTGATCGTCCCCTTCACCTGGCCGTCGACCCGCAGCGACCCCGCCGAGACGATCGATCCCTCCAGCCGGGCGCCCTGACCGACCACGGTGACCTCCGAGCCGGACCCATCGCTCATGCGAACCTCCTTCGGTTGGATGGCCTGCTGTTCGCGACGCTCCTCGCCCTCGTTCCGTCTGAACATCAGCTCGCCTCCACGATCTGCCGCGTGCCCTCCAGGGCCTCGCGGACCGCCTGCCGCTCCTCGTCGGAGAGGTTGTGGATGCTGGTGCCGTTCTGGACTCGCTTGGCGTAGCACCGCGTCTCCTGCCGCCCGTTGATCGAGGTGATCACCACGCCGTCGCCGTGCCCGTCCAACAGCGCGGCGGAGAACGACAGCCGGCCGCCCATCTCCTCGAACGCGTCGAAGCGCACCACGCCGACGTGCCGCACGGCGTCCTTGGCCAGCTCGCCGAGCTGGCGCTCGCCCTGCGCCAGCTTGCGGACCGCGCCCTCCAGCCGCTGGATCGCCTTGGCCTGGGCCTCGAGCAGCAGCTCGAACCGCTTGTCCGGAGGAAGGTTGGCCGGCCCCCTCCGCCGCCGGGCCTGCAACCCCCCCGGCGCGAGCAGAACGACCACGGCGACGGACAGTGCCAGCGCCAGCAGCACCAGGATGGTCAGGGCGGTGTTGGAAAGGGTCATGGTCCCACCAGACGGGGTCCGGGCCTGCGGAACCCTTGTTCGGTTCGAGAGCCGAAGTATACGATGGGGGTTCCGACGGATCGGGGAAGGGGGCGCAGCTTTCGGGTGAGGGATCTCGGGCCCCCCACGACGCCGCTTCCCGCCCGTCGCCGCTAGTGCGGATCGCGTACTTCGACTGTTTCTCCGGCATCACCGGCGACATGGCCCTGGCGTCCCTGGTCCATGCCGGCGCCGACCTGTCGGCTCTGTCCGAGACCCTGCGCACCTTCCCGGTCGAGGAATTCCTCATCGAACCGGAGGAGGAGGAGGTCCACGGGATCGCCTCCCTCCGCATCCACATCCGGGCCCGCCCCCAGGGCGTGATCCACACCTACGCCAGCATCCGGGCCATGCTGGAGAACGTCGATCTCCCGGCCCGTCCGCGATGGATGGCCCACCGCATCTACCGACGCCTGGCCGAGGCCGCAGCGTCGGTGCACGGCAAGGAGATGGAGCTGGTCACCTTCCACGAGTTCGGGGACCTCGACTGCATCGTGGAGATCGTGGGGTGTGCCCTGGCCCTGGACATGCTGGGGGTCGACCGCGTGTTCGCCTCAGCCATCCCGACGGGCCTGGGCATGATCCGGACCGAGCACGGCATGTCGCCCATCCCCTCGCCGGTGGTCGTCGAGCTGCTTCGGGGCGCCCCCACCTACTCGCGGGGGATCCCGGTCGAGCTGGTGACGCCCACCGGAGCCGCCATCCTGGCCACCGTCAGCGAGGGATACGGCGAGATGCCCCTGATGCGCGCCGACCACGTGGGCTACGGCGCGGGGCACCTTCGGCTGGACTTTCCCAACGTCCTTCGGGTGGTGGTCGGCGAGGAGCAGCGGGCCGGCGCCGGATCGGCCGACGCGATGCTCGGCGGACCCGTGGCGGCGGCGGCGATGGCGGGCCTGCATGACGTGCTGGTGGAGTCCTGGCTCGGTGCCGACGACCCGCGCCTGGAGCTGCTGCTCTCCGCGCTGCTTCGGGCGGGAGCCGTCGATGCGTGGTCGACGGCCGCCCGCGGGCCCGGGGGAGAGGACCGATGTATGGTCTCCGCGGTGGGACCGGCGAGCGCTCGGGCCACGCTGATCGGGGCGATGGTCTCCGTGGCGCCGGCCGATCGCATCCGGGTGTCCCCGGTCGCCCGCCCCGAGGAGTCCCCTCCTCCCGCCGATCCGATCGATCGACCGGGGGGCCCCTCGCCGGGTCCGGCCACCCCGGCCTGAGCCCGCGGATCAGCCGGTTTCCCGCCGCTCCCTGCGCTTGATCAGCCGGATGGCCGTGCCCGGCCGCCCGCTCGTCCCCATCTCGATCCGAAGCTCGTCGACCAGGGCCGCCATCAGTGGGATCCCGAACCCTCCCATCTGGGACTTGGCGGTCGGGTCAGGGGGCCGGAAGACACCTGTGTCCAGGACCCGGACCTCGACCTCGTCTCCCGAGTGCGGATCCCAGGTCACCCGGATCTCGACGCTGTTGGTGTGGCGAAGGACGTTGGCGCACGCCTCGGAAACCGCCAGCACCAGGTCATCGACCACCTGTGGCCGGAACTTGCTGGCTCGAGCCCGGGCCCGGACGAAGTCCCGGACCTCGTGCAGAACCGCGGGGTTGGGCGCGAACGCCTTCTCGATGGGCGCTGCATGATTCTCCACGGCGCCGCCCCCTGACGTTGAGCAACCCCTCCCGCTTCTTCCAGAGGAGATTCCCACCCGAGGAGAGCCGAAACGGGAGCAAGCACATTGTCGATCCGACACACAGGCCCCTTGAGCGCCCCACGGAAGCTGGAATGCGCCGGGGCTGCGAACCGCTCGACCGGTCAGGGAGCAAGCAACCCGCCGACGACGCGCTCCAGGATCGAGGCCCGGACCCGGCCCAGGAAGCGATATCGGATGCGGCCCTGGGCGTCGATCACGAAGGTCGACGGCACGCCAGCGGCTCCGTACGCGGCGGCCAGCGTTCATCCCGGGTAATACGCCATCGGATAGCCGATCCCGAACTCCCGAACGAACGCGACGCCATCGGTCCTGGCGTCCTGGTGGTCGACCCCCAGGAACCGTACTCCCCGGCCCCGGAGCGCGCTCCACGCCTGGTCGAGCTGGGGGGCCTCGTCCCGGCAGGGGCTGCACCACGAGGCCCACACGTTCACCACCAGCACCGACCCGCGGAGCTGCGCGGAGTCGATCTCCCCCGTTCCCTGCAACGCGGGGAGGCGGAACGGGGGGGCGGGCCGGTCCTCCGGCACCGGGCTGGCCGCGAAGTTCGCCGCGGACAGCGATCGATCCGGGGCCCCGCCCCTCGATCGCTCGGCCATCACAGCCACACCCAGCGCGATCAAGGCGACCACGGGAAGCAGGATCGCGGCCGCCCGGACCATTCGATAACGGGCGGGGGAAGGGGTGGGCGGCTCGGTGGTCACGACCGATCGATC
>JBKPBM010000172.1:0-1682 GCA_046744325.1 Actinomycetota bacterium
GTATTCGTGGTGCAGTCGATCACGTCCACGCGGTCCGCGCCGGTGTGGGCGACGTACAGACGGGACGCGCCGGAGCCATCGCGGTACAGCCCGGCGTCATCTGCGTCGTGGATACAGAGCGTCTCGAGCTCCTGGAGACGGTCCCGACCGAACAGGGAGCCCACACGATTGGGATCGACCAGCACAAGCACACCGTCTACGCCTTCCTCCCGGCCAGCACGGGTGCGGCTGCGTTTGTCGATAGCTGATCTGGAATGGTCGCAGGCCGGTTCCGCCGGTGACGTGCGTGCGCCCATGTCGGGGAGGCCCTGAGGCGTCCCTTCGGGAACCTGCACCGGTTTCTCAGTCCCGTGAGGCCGCCGATTCGCCCTCAGGATCTCGGCCGAACGGGTCAAAGCCGTGGTAGCGGAGGCGGACGGGAATCGAACCCGCCACCACGTTTGCACGCGATCCCTGGTTTTGAAGTTCGGGGATAGTCGTGTTGGCAGGTGTGACCTGGTGCCTTCGGGGGCCATACCGTCCTGGTCAGCGGGCGCCTTCGTGTCATCTGGTGCCGTCCTGTGACCCCTGGTCATGTCCTGGTTGTTTGCAACGCGTTTGCAAGCAAGCCGAGCTCGGGCCCCTGAGTTTTGTACGCCTCTTCTCCCCATCAGCGGGGTCTAAGCCGGAACGTGGGACCGACGAATCGGGAGCGTAAGGTGGCCGAATGGCGAAGCCAATCATCCTTGTCGTCGACGACGAACATGCCAGCCTCAAGGCCCTGACCGGGGAGCCGGAGCGCGGTACGGCGCACTACCGAATCATGCCCAGCGCATCAGCGGACGAGGCTCTCGTCCAGCTGGCGCAGCTTCAGGCTGAGGGCGGCAGCGTTCCGGCGATCCTGGCCGATCAGTGGATCCCGGACTGACCGGCACCCAGGCTTCCGGCGATAGTCGTCTGCGACCAGGCGCGGGTGTCAGGGCGCTCGCGCCGCCCGGAACACCTGGATGGGTCGGGTCACGCCCTTCAGCTCCACGGGCCCCAGGGACTCGAAGCGAACCCCGACCGCGGAGCACAAGTCCACGGTTGTTTCGCCGACCAGAACCTCTCCTGGACCCGCCCGTCCCGCGATGCGGGAGGCGACGTTCACGGTCCGCCCGAAGTAGTCGCCGTCCCGGAACACGACCGGCCCGGCGTTCACCCCGACATGTGCCGGGGGCATCCCGGTCGCCGGGGCCTTATCCACCAGATCGAGTGAGCACAGGACGGCCTGACCCGGATCGGGGAAGTGGAACATGACCCCGTCGCCGAGCCACTTGATGGGCCGTCCTCCCCGCGGCTGCGACTCCCGCTGGACGAGCTCGGCGAGGCTCGCGGCGAGCTCCGCTGCGGCATCGTCGCCGCGCTCTTCGGTGAGCCGGGTGTAGCCCGCGAGGTCGAGGAAGACGATCGCCGGGGGACGGGCTTGCCGTCGCGGGCTGACTCCCGCCTGCTCGAGCACCTCCTCCACGTGGCTCACCAGGTGTTCGATGATCGAGTACTCCTGGTGCCGGTGGTACAGCCACCAGATCATGCCCTCGACGTTGGCACGCAGCTGGGGGCTCACCTGCGAGGCGATCTTGAGGATCTGTGCCTCGCTCATGCCGGCAGAAAGCATCGGCTCCTCGAGGTAGGTGTGGAAGAACTGGGATTCGGCCTGGGTG
>JBKPBM010000182.1:0-4667 GCA_046744325.1 Actinomycetota bacterium
GGCTGGAGGTTCTCCAGCTTCAGCCAGATCTCCGCCGGAGCGTCGTCGACGTTCAGGCGAACGAGCGGCGTGCGGAGCGCGGCGCCGCGGATCCGCTCGCGCGCCGCGACGATCTCCTCCAGCGTGACCGGCCGGGGCGTCACGGTCCGGACCTCGGCCATCCCTTCATCTCATCTCGTCCCGCCGAGCTCGATGGGCTTGCCCCCGCCGGCCTCGGACGCCCGGGTGTAGATGTGATGGGCGGCCGCCAGGTCCTCGATGGCCAGCCCCACTCCTCGGAACAGCGTGATCTCCTCGGGCGAGGTCCGCCCCCGCACGGTCCCGGCCAGCAGCTCGCCGATCTCCCCGGCGATGTGGTCGTCGGCGATGGCGCCCTCGGCCTTGGCCATCGCCACCTCTCCCGCCTCGGCCACAGCCGATTCCCTGCGGTCGACGAACAGCCTCGCCCGGACCACCGCCAGCGTGTCCAGCTCCCGGCTCGTCGGTCCCACCGCTCCGATCGCGTTGACGTGGGAGCCCGCGGCCAGCCATTCGCCCCTCAGGACCGGCTCCCGCGAGGAGGTGGCGGTGCAGATCAGCGAAGCGCCCCGAACGGCCTCCTCGGCCGAGGCCACCACCTCGACCTGCACGCCGTGCCGGGCACCCTCCCGTTCGGCGAACGCCCGGGCGTGCTCCCCCGAGCGGCTCCATACCCGGACCCGGCGCACGGGCCGGACCACCAGCATGGCCTGCAGGTGCGTGCTGGCCTGGGTCCCGGTTCCCAGGATGGCCAGGTCCCCGGCGTCCTGGCGGGCAAGCATCCTGGTGGCCACCCCGCTGACCGCGGCCGTCCGGATGGCCGTGATGGCGGTGGCGTCCACGATCGCCAGCAGCCGGCCCCGGTCCGCCTCGAACAGCAGCACGGCGCCCTGGTGCGAGTCCAGCTCGGTCCCGAGGTTCGAGGGGATCACGGTGATGACCTTGAGGGCCAGGGCCCCCAGCCGGCTCGAATACGACGGCATCGAGGCGAACGCGCGGTGCCCATCGGGCAGCCACATGATGGTGCGTAGCGGCATCTCGGCACGGCCGGCGGCGAGGTCCTGCAGGGCCAGGCCCATCGCGTCGATGCACTCGTCCATGGGCAGGAGGCCGGGCACCTCGGCCTGGCTCACCAGCAGGACGCTCACTCCGACTCCAGCTCCCGGGCCGATCGTCGGATGATCTCCAGCCCCTCCTGCACCCGGTCCCGATGCGTGCGGTGGCTAACGATGCAGGCCCGGATGACGAACCGGTCGTGCACGAGGGTGCTGGACAGGAACACCCTCCTCGACGCGTTGATCCGCTCGAGGAGGCGCCGGTTGAACGCCTCGGCGTCGCCCCGCGTCGGCGAATACCGGAAGGGAACCACGGTCAGCTCGGGCTCCCATGGAAGCTCGAAGCCGGGGGTCTCCCGCAGCCCCTCGTACAGGAACCGGGCGAGGTCGAGCTTCTCGTCAAGGGCCTGCCGGAACGCCCCGAGCCCGTGCAGCTTGACCGGCAGCCAGACGCGCAGGCCCCGGAAGTCCCGCGAGAGCTCCGGCGAGTAGTCGGTGAAGTTCGGGATCTCGTCCTCGGCGGCGAGGTCCTGGAGATACGCCGCGCCGATCTGGTGGGCCTGGCGCAGCCGTTGCCCCTCGCGGACCAGCAGGCATCCGGTGCCGTAGGGAAGGAACATGCCCTTGTGCGGGTCCAGGGTGATGGAGTCCACCCCGTCGATCCCGGCGAACAGCTTCCGGCCGCGTTCGGTCAGCTGGAAGAATCCGCCGTAGGCGGCGTCGGCGTGCACCCAGAGACCCTCGGCCCGGGCCAGACCGACGCAGGCGGCGATGGGGTCGACAGCGCCGGTGTTCGTGGTCCCCGCGTTGGCCACCAGCAGGAAGGGCCGGTAGCCGGCCCGGCGGTCTTCGGCCACCATGCGCTGTACGGCGTCGAGGTCCAACCGGAGCTCCGAGGTGACCGGCACGGATCGGACGTTCGCGGGAGGAAACCCGGCCAACACGGCCGACTTCGCCACCGAGGCGTGCGTCTGGTCCGAGACGTACAGCGTCCCCTTCAGGAAGTCCTCGGGGAGCAGCGCCCGGCGAGCCGCGACGATGGCCGAGAAGTTGGCCAGAGAGCCGCCTGTGGTCAGGATGCCCCGGGCCGCCTCGGGGTAGTCGAACTCATCGGCGAGCCACCGGATGACGGTCGCCTCGATCTGGGCGAAGACGGGCGCCGCGTTCCAGAGGTTGGTGAACCGGTTGACCGCGCTGGCAAGGTAGGTGGCCAGGGCGGCGGCGAACAGCCCGCCGCCCGGGATGTAGGCGAGGTACCCCTGGCCGGTGGTGTTGAAGCCCTTGGCCGCCCCCTCCTCGATGGCGGCCAGGAGCGAGATGAAATCGGCACCGGTCTCGGGGACGGCCTCGCGGATCCGCCCGGCCAGGTCCAGTGCGCCCTCCAGGTCGACGGCGGCCGACTCGGGGAGTGCTTCGACGAACCGCACGATGAAGTCGGTGGCGGCCCCGGCCATCGCCCGCATCTGCGACTCGGTGGGCTCGAGCGCGTACGCGGCGACGCCCGCGGTGTCGGGCTCCCACCGCTGGGAGGGCGAAGGTTGGGGGCTGGCCGCCACGGGACTGCGGCGCATGCTAGCACCGAGGGCGGGGGCCGCCTCCCGGCCCGTATCCTTCGGCCCGTGGACCCCGACCGCCCCCTTCGCGACCGTCTGCGCGTCTACGTGGTGACGGCCGGCGGCCTGGTCCCGGGGCGGACCCACCAGCAGGTTGGCGCTGCGGCGATCGAGGGTGGCGCCACGGCGGTCCAGCTGCGGGCCCCCGAGCTCGCGGATCGGGCGACCCTTCTCGTGGCGGCGGACCTCGCCGACCGGTGCCGGGCCGCCGGCGTGCTGTTCCTGGTCAACGACCGGCTGGACGTGGCGATGGAGGCCGGCGCCGACGGGGTCCACCTGGGCCAGGGCGACCGGCCCGGCGAGGCGAGGCGCCGGCTGGGATCCCACCGCGTGCTCGGGGTGAGCGTCGAGGACCCGGAGCAGGCGGCGACCGCGGAGGGGTTCGGCGCCGACTACCTGGCGGTGACCGTCTGGAGCACCCGGACGAAGCCCGAGGCCCGCCCCCTCGGCCTCGACGGGCTGCGGGGGGTGGTGGATGCGACCCGCCTGCCCGTGGTCGGGATTGGAGGGATCGACCCGTCCAACGCCCGCTCGGTGCTCGATGCGGGCGCCGCCGGGGTCGCCGTAGTCTCTGCGGTGGCCGGCGCCATCGATCCCGCCCTGGCCACCCGGGCCTTGGTCCGGGAAGTGTCCTAGGCACGAACTCGAGGGAGCGAACGCACATGGAGCCGCAGCGGACCGGCAAGGTCACTCCCGAGCTCTTCGCCCGGGTCATCTTGGAGAACCTCGGGGCCGCCCACCGGGACATCCTGGTGGGTCCCCAGCACGGCGTGGACGTCGGGGTGGTGCAGGTGGCGCCTGGAGTGGCCATGGCCCTCACCGCCGACCCCATCTTCATCGTCCCGGCCTACGGGTGGGAGCGGGCCGCGTGGTTCGCGGTGCACATCCTGGCCTCCGACGCCTCCACCAGCGGCCTACCCCTCCGCTACATGACCGCCGACCTGAACCTCCCTCCTTCGCTCTCCGACGAGGATCTGGCCACCATGTGGCGGGCCTACTCGAAGGCCTGCGAGGAGCTGGGCATCGCGGTGATCACCGGCCACACCGGCCGCTACGACGGCTGCGACTGGCCCATGGTCGGGGGCGCGGCCTGCATCGCCATCGGGCCGGACGACGCGTTCGTCACCCCCACCATGGCCCGAGTCGGTGACCGCGTGCTGGTGACCAAGGGCGCGGCCATCGAGGCCACCGCGCTGTTCGCCGCCACCTTCCCCGAGCGTCTGGCCGCCGAGGTGGGCCGGGACGTGGCCCGGCAGGCCGATGCGCTGTTCGACCAGATGACGGTGGTGCCCGAGGCCCGGATCGCCGCCCAGTACGGGCTGCGCGACGCCGGCGTCACCGCGATGCACGATGCGACCGAGGGGGGCGTGCTGGGAGGACTCACCGAGGTGGCCGCGGCGTCCCGGGTGGGCATGCGCGTAGACCTGGAGGCCATCCCGGTCCGGCCCGAGGTCCGGGCGGTCTGCGACCACGTGGGCATGGACCCCTACATCTCGATCTCTGAGGGGACCCTGGTGGCCACCGTCCGGCCCGGCCACGCGGACGGCTATCTCGCCGCGCTCGCGTCTGCGGGCATCGAGTCGGCCGTGGTCGGGGAGGTCACCGATCCAGACCTCGGCGTGGTGCTGGTGGAGGGCGGCCGGGAACGCCCCCTGGAGCACCCCGGACTCGACCCGTTCTGGGGCGCGTTCGGACGGTGGGCGATGCAGGCCCAGGCCTCCTGACGGAGGCCTCGGGAGGGCGATCAGGACAGGACGACCGGGAGGCGCCTGAGGCCGCGGAGGGTGACGGTCTCGCGGCGTTCGATCCCCGCCTGGTCCGCGAGGCGGAGACCGGGGAACGACCGGACCAGCGTGCCGATGGCGATCTGGGCCTCCACGCGGGCGAGCGGCGCGCCCAGGCAGAAGTGGATCCCGAATCCGAAGGCGATGTGGCGGTTCTCCTTCCGGGACACGTCGAGACGGTCGGGATCGGCGAACTG
>JBKPBM010000361.1:0-9954 GCA_046744325.1 Actinomycetota bacterium
CTCGTCTACACCGATGGAGAAGCCTTCGTATGGCCCGGGACCACCCAGGGGTGGGAGCAGCAAGCGTGTCGTGTCGCCGGACGCAACTTCACCCGGGCCGAATGGAACCTGTTCCTCCCGGGTCGGCCGTACGAGAAGACCTGCCCGGGCCTGTAGCGTTCTCAGTGGCCGCCAGGCCCGACCTTCGTCCCTCCCGTCTGGTTCGCCATCACCAACGCGCCATCGGCGTAGTTGTGGTCGTCGGTGTAGGCGACGTGGAAGAAGCCGCTCGCATCCACCGCGACGTCGATGAAGTCGAGCAGGTTCCGGTTCGTCCCCGGCACCACCGAGCAGAAGATGCCCAGCGTGCAGATGTCCCCGTGGTGCATCGGGGTCGCGGTGAGCTTCGTGGTGGTGAAGGTCGGAGTGCCGGAGAGCAGGTTCGTCGACTGCCCGACGAACACGTTCCAGTCCGCGTTGGCGTCGCCGGTCGGTTCGTTCGGCTTGCCGTAGACCGTGCTCCCCACCAGGGCCGACGTGTCGAGGTAGGCCACGTCGACCTGTCCGGGATTGCCCGCCGCGATCGCCGCGAAGTAATGCGTCCCGGCGTCGCTGTTCACCAGGTACGGCGCGCCGGTGCCGTCGCTCCGGCCGTTCCACGTCAGCCCTCCGTCGAACGACGCCTCGACCCAGATGTCGTACTCGGTGCGCAGGTTCATGACGAACGCCGTGTAGGGGTTGCCCTGGTTGTCCAGGGTCAGGTCGGCGAAGATCTCCGATCCATCGTGCAGCGGTCCGGCGTCGTACACGAGCTGGTCCGTCCAGGTCTGCCCTCCGTCGTCGGAGTACGCCGACCACACCGAATGGAACGCGGCGAGTTGCGTGATGTTGCATCCGGTGGCCGGGTTTGCGGGATCGGCCGCCAGCCACACGACGTAGATCCGGCCGGCGTGCGGCCCCGTGGGGACGATCTTCAGGCCTCCGGGAATGGTGTTGCAGAACGAATCGGCCTGCGCTTGCGGCGAGGTGATGGCGTCGACCGGCAGCCCGAAGTTCTTCCCACCGTCCGTCGAGCAGCTCACCCACATCTGGCTCGGCCCGAAGTCGTGGTAGGTCAGGCACACCGTGGCGGTATCGGTGGTGTGGCCCGGCGGGATCCACGCGTCCACCCACTGCCGGTCGACCAGCGCCGGCTGACCGGTTGAGTTCGTGTCCGAGACCGCGGACGACCCCTGCTGCGGCCACGTCGTCCCCTTGTCGAAGGACTTGAACACGTCCACCTGCAGCGTGTCGGTCCCGCTGATGACGTTCAGATTGCTCTCGTACACGGCCCCCGACCCGTCGACGTTGACGGTGGTGTCACCGGAGGGCGACTCGGGCGACGCGCCCTGCGTCCACGTCTTCCCTTTGTCCAGTGAACGCCAGAACTCCATGGCGTCGCCGGGGGCCGAGACGTAGATCGTCCCGTCGGGGCTGATGGCGGTGGACGGCTCGCCCCCGCCGTTCTGCGGCCCGATCTGGTTGAGGGTGAACTTCAGCTTGGCCGGCCCGCCCGCGGCGACGGCGGACCCGGGCACGATGGCCAGGGCAAGGGTGGCGATGATGGCGAACGTGGCGGCCAGGCCCGCTCTGACGTGCACGCTGCACCTCCGTGAGATCCGGCCACCGGTCATGCCGATGGCAGCCCGCGGGGCGCGTGACTAGTTACTGTAGGCTAGCTCAGCGTCCGGATGCAAACCAAGGATCCGGCGACCCCGGGGCTAGGTTGGCTGTACCGCCGAGCCGGACAACGCCCGGGCGCGCTCGGCTCCCACCGAGAATCCCTTTCGTTCGCATACCTCTTCCGCCTTCGCCAGGACCGGGCCGGCCTCCTGGTCCCGGCCGGCCATCACCAGCGCCTCCCCCAGCGCGGTCAGCGCCACGGCCTGGATGAACAGGAAGTCCGAGGACTCGGCGATGGCCACCGCCTCCCTGGCCAGGCGCTCCGCCTCCTCCGGGTGTCCCTCGCGCATGCGGATCCGGGCTCGGACGGTTCGCAGCAGGACCTGCGAGTAGGTGTCCTCGCTCCCAGCGGTCTCCTCGCTCTCCCGGACGGACGCCTCGGCCTCCTCCAGGCGATTCTGCGCAGAGAGGGCCTCGGCGAGGATCGCCGCGGTCGTGGAGAGCCATGACAGCTCGCCCAGGGCCCGAAGCGTCTCCACCCCCCCGCGAAGGTCGGCCTCGGCTGCCGAGGGGTCGCCGGCCAGGATCTCGGTCCACCCGTACATCTGGGTGAGGGCGCCGCTCCATCCCGGCGCCGCCACCTCCCGAAGCGTCGCCTTGGCCCGGGCCGACAGCTCGCTGGCCAGATCGAACCGGCCCCGCATCGCCTCGAGGGTTCCCATGGTGCCGAGCGCCACCGACATCGCCTTGCGATCGCCCTCGGCGCGCTTCAGGACGTGCTCGCAACGCTGGATCGCCTCATCGACCGGCTCCGGCCCGCACCAGACGACCACCGGCACCCACGTCAGGTCCTCCAGCTCCTCGCGACGATCTCCCCCGGACGCGGCGTGGGACGCCGCCTGTTCCCATGCATCGGTGGCCACGGCGAACTGGCCCTTCATCATGTGGAACAGGGCCAGCAGCGACCAACCCTTCGCCAGCCCGCGCTCGTCCTGTCGCTCCTCGAACATCGAGATCGCCCGCGTGGCTTCGCGATACGCCTGGTCGGCCCACCCCTCGGGCTGGGTGAACAGGCCGATCCACTGCTCGAGGATCAGGGCATTGGCTTCGAGGCCTGGGTCACCGAAGGCCGTCGCCCCTTCCTTGAGGTCGGCCAGGACGCCCTGCACCCCCGCGAAGTCGCCGGTCTGCAGCAGGGCGAACGCCAGCTCGGGCAGGATCTCAACCCGGCCCTGGTCCTCCCGGGGAGCCAATGCCGCGGCCCGGGACAGGAGGTTGACCGCCGCCGGCATGTCGCCGCGGGCGAAGGCTCGGCGCCCCGCCGACGCCAGGGTGGCGGCCGCCCGTCGACCGGAGTCCATGGTTCGCTCGTTCATCGGCCCGAGCTCGGAGCGCGCCCGGTAGGCCTGCTCCAGGTGGTAGCCGACGATCTCCTCGAACTCACCGGCCCGGTCCCGGCTCTTCCTCTCCAGCCACCCGGCGAAGCGCTCGTGCAGCGCCGCCCGGGTGGCCTTGGGGATCCCGCGATAGGCCGCGTCGCGGACCAGGATGTGGGTGAAGCGGAAGGCGTCCTCCTCGCTGAAGCTCGAACGGTCCGGGCGGATGAGCTCCTTGCGAACCAGGGACTGGAGCGATCCACCCACTCCCGGCCTGCGCTCGGGAGGCGACAGGTCGGCCACGGCGCCCCACCAGAACCCACGCCCGATGACGGCCGCCCGCTCGATCACGGCTCGCTCCTGCTCGTCGAGCATGTCGATCCGGGCCGCCAGGAGCGCCTGGAGGGTGGGCGGGATGGTCAGGTTCGAGAGGCTCCCGGCGACGGTCCATCCCTCGTCCTCATGGCGGATCCGCCCCTCGTCGACCAGCATCCGCAGCGTCTCCTCGACGAACAAAGGGTTGCCTCCCGCCACCTCGGCCAGCCGGGCCCGGATCTCCTTCGCCGGCGGCCTGCCGCCCAGGAGGTTCTGGATGAGTCGGTCCATCTCCGCCTCGGTCAGCGGCTGGAGCACCAGGGTGGAGGCGCTGGGCTTCCCGGTCAGCCACCGGTCGCGGACGTCCAGCAGCTCCGGGCGAGCCAGGCACAGCAGCATGACCGGGACGCCCTGGAGCCAGTCCGACAGGTATTCGATGAGGTCGAGGAAGGTCGATTCTCCCCAGTGGATGTCGTCGAACACCACCACCAGTGGGCCGCGCGCGGCCAGCCCCTCGAACAGCCGGCGAACCGCCCAGAAGGTCTCCTGGATGCCTGGGGTGATGCCCGAGAGCCCCAACAGGGCGGCGAGCCGCTCGCCCACGACCGGAGCGTCCTCGCCGGGCCCCACCAGGGCGCCGAGCTTGGACCGCGCCCCCTCTGCCGGTTCGAGCTCGCGGATGCCGGCGGCCTCCCGGAGCACCCCCACCAGCGGCCAGAACGTGATCCCCTCGCCGTACGGTAGGCAGCGTCCCCTGAGCACCGTGATGCCGCTCCCCAGTGAGGACAGGAACTCCCAGCTCAACCGGGACTTGCCCATTCCGGCGGCCCCCAGCACCGTCACCACCTGGCACTCCTGTGCGGCCACTGACTCCTTGAGGGCGTCCTGGAGGTGCCGCACCGCCTCGTCCCGTCCGACCAGTGGCGAGTCGAGTCGGTCCTCCCACGCCTCCGCGGTGGGAGCGACCCGCAGGAGAACCCTGGCGGCGACGGGCTCGGCCTTCCCCCGGACCACCAGCGGGACGATCGGCTCCGCCAGCGCCTGGCCCGAGACCAGGCGGAAGGTCGTCTCACCGATGAGGATCTGGCCGGGGCCGGCCGACTGCTCCAGTCTGGCGGCCACGTTGACGGCGTCGCCCGTGACGAACGTGGATCCGCCTCTCGGGTCGCCGGTGATGACCTCGCCGGTGTTCACGCCCGTCCGGGTGACGATCCGCACCCCGAACTCCCGGTGCAGGTCGTCGTTCAACCCCACCAGGACGTCGCGCATCTCGGCGGCGGCGCGCACGGCGCGCAGGGCGTCGTCCTCGTGGGCCCGGGGCACCCCGAACACCGCCATGACCGCGTCGCCGATGAACTTCTCGGTGACCCCGCCGTGGCGGTGGACCACGGCCTTCATCTGATCGAAGTAGCGGGTCATGACCCGGCGAAGGGACTCCGGGTCGAGCGTCTCTCCGAGGTTCGTGGACCCGACCACATCCGAGAACAGGACGGTGACCACCTTGCGGGCGCCGTCGGGGGCGGGAGGGTTCGGCGAAAGGTCAGAGCCGCAGGCGCGACAGAACCTGGAGTCGGCGTCGTTCTCCGACCCGCAGGTCGAGCACCTCGGCGTGGCCGCCACGGCCCACTCTCCTCGTCCGTCCCTCGTTGGTCGGCGATCGACCTCCGCATCCCCGGAGCGATCAGGTCCCGGGGAATTGTGCATGCCTCATCACATCAGGGCAATGTGGAAAGCCACGTTCCGCCTTGACTTTGCGAAGGTCAGGGTGTTGCGTTTCCCCACCATCGAGGAGAAGAGGGAGGCACGCCCATGGCACCGCAGGACGAGGTCGGGAAGCTGGCCAAGAAGCTTCGCGAGGAGCCGAAGTTCCGGGCGGAATTCCGGGCGAACCCTGAGGAAGCCCTCAAGAATGCTGGGATCAACAAGGCCTCGATCCCCGCTGCGTTCATCGACGTGCTCCATAAGCTCGATGGGCCAACGCTCGACACCGTGATGGATGTCAACAGCACGTTGGACGCCAGCGGGTTGACCGGGGACTCGCACCTCGCGCAATTCCCCGTGTGACGAGCCGCCAGCCCCACCGGGGCGAGCGGCTGGCCGATCGAGCGGTGTGGGCGGGCGGTCCGAGCGCCCGCCTGCGAGCCAAGATCCACGTCGCCAGTGGGCCGTTCATCCACGCCTGTGAACGACTGGCCACCCATCCCCGGATCGCCGACCTCTACCCCGCCTACCTCATCACGCTGCATACCATCGTGCGAGCCACCGTCCCCCTGATGCAGGCCGCCCTCGACCGGGCTCGCGAGATGGCAGGCGCCGACGAGGCGGCCCGGGCGCTGTCGCCCTACCTCAAGCGCCACATCGAGGAGGAGCGAGATCACGACGAGTGGCTCCTGGAGGATCTTGAGCGACTCGGGGTCGACCGTTCGGTGGCGCTGGAGCGCGTTCCGTCGCCGAGCGTGGCGGCTCTGGTGGGATCGCAGTACTACTGGACGTTCCATTACCATCCCGTGGCTCTGCTCGGTTACTTCGCCTTCGCCGAGGGCTACCCGCCCACCCCGACGCTCATCGAAACGCTGACAACCGGGACCGGCTATCCGCCTCGGGCGTTCCGGACGATCGCGGCGCACGGTGAGCTCGACCCCCGACACCGCGACGAGCTGGACCAGGTGATCGACGCGTTGCCGCTCACCTCGGACCTCGAGGTGGCCATGGGGCTCTCGGCGATCTCCAGCAGCGGCCACATGACGCGATGCGTCGAGGGCGTCCTCGACTCGGTGTCCATCGTCGGGGGGATGGCGGCGCGAGACTGAATACGTGTCAGGCGATCGGCTCGAACCGGGCCGAGAAGTGTCGAAGGGCCGGGGGCTCCCAGACGATCCGATAGCCCGGAAGATCGCCGGCCTCCGACGCCACGGCGGTGACCACCTCGATCACGTAGTCGATGTGGCTCTGCGTGTACGTTCGGCGCGGGATGGCCAACCGGACGAGGTCCATCGCGGCCGGGGCCTCGGATCCGTCCGGATGCCGGCCGAACATGACCGTGCCGATCTCCACGCTTCGGATGCCCCCGCCCTCGTACAGCGCGACCGCCAGCGACTGGCCCGGGTACTCGAGGGGCGGGATGTGCGAGAGCATCGCTCGGGCGTCGATGTACACGGCGTGGCCGCCGATGGGCTTGACCACCGGGATCCCGGCCCGATCCAGAGCCTCGCCCAGGTACGCGGTGGACCGGATCCGGTAGCGGAGGTAGTGCTGGTCGACGCACTCCCGAAGACCCTGGGCGATGGCCTCCAGGTCCCGGCCGGCCAAGCCTCCGTACGTGGGGAATCCCTCCGTGAGGATGAGCAGGTTTCGGCATCGCTGGGCCAGGTCGTCGTCGTCGAGGGCCAGCCATCCGCCGATGTTCGCCAGCGGGTCCTTCTTCGCGCTCATGGTCATCCCGTCGGCGAGCGAGGCCATCTCCCGGACGATGTCGGGGATCGAGCGGCCCTCGTACCCGGGTTCGCGAAGGTGGATGAACCAGGCGTTCTCGGCGAACCGGCAGGCGTCCAGGAACAGTGGGACCCCGTATCGGTCGCAGAGCGCCCGGACGCCCCGGAGGTTCTCCATGGACACGGGCTGCCCGCCCCCCGAGTTGTTCGTGACGGTCACGAACACGACGGGCACGTCCCCGGCGCGCTCCGCGAGGAGCGCCTCGAGCGCCGCCAGGTCCATGTTGCCCTTGAACGGATGGATGAGGGACGGCTCTCGGCCCTCCGGGATCACCAGGTCCACGGCCGTCGCGCCGGTGAACTCGACGTTGGCCCGAGTGGTGTCGAAGTGGGTGTTGTTCGGGACCACCTTCCCTGGCCCGCCCAGGGAAGCGAACAGGATCTTCTCCGCGGCCCGCCCCTGATGTGTCGGGATCACATGCCGGAACGGGAACAGCTCCTGCACCGCGTCCAGGAAGACGAACCACGAGGGCGATCCCGCGTAGCTCTCGTCGCCGTGCTGGACGGCGGCCCACTGGTCCCGCGACATGGCGCCGGTCCCGGAGTCCGTGAGGAGATCGATCAGGACGTCGTCGGCGTGCAGGTTGAACAGGTTGTAGCCGGCCTCGGCGATGCGCGCCCGGCGATGGTCAGCGGTGGTGATGCGCAGGGGCTCCACCGAGTGGATCCGGAACGGCTCGATGATCGTGTGGAACTCGAACGCACGCATCGGCTTGCCTCACCCCGCCAGCAGTCGGATCGACGCTCAGGCCATGGCCCTGGCCAGGATCTCCTCCACGATCGCCGTCTTCGCGTCGGCGTAGGTCTGCACGTACGCCCACTCGCGCCGGGCGAGCTCGCGCTTGGTGCGCTCGTATCGCGCGCGGTCGTCGTCATGCGTCCGAAGCCAGTCGCGGAACCGCAACATGCGGTCGACCTCATCGCATCCAGCCGAGTACACGTGCAGGTTGACGTTCGTGTCCGGGCCCTTGAACAGGCGGTGCTCGAACCACTCGGGCTCCCGGATCCGCAGGACGTAGCCTGCCTCTTCGAGTGCCGGGACATACGAGGCCTCGTCGGAGGAGTCCGGGACGACCAGCACGATGTCGATGACCGGCTTGGCGGCCAGGCCGGGCACGGAGGTCGATCCCGCGTGCTCCAGCAGGAGGATCCGCTCGCCGAGGGTCGCGCGGATCCGCACCTGTTCCCTCCGGAAGAGTTCGGGCCAGTCCGGGTCGTATTCGGCCAGATGGATCGGGGCATCGTGCCGCCGGAGCTCGCCGATGGTGACGGCCCGGAGCTGCTCCTCCGTCATGGGTTGCGGCAGTCCTGACATCGTCATTCCCCTCTCCTGCTGGGTCCCGCCCCAGGAGGCTACACGGAGGCTCGAGGGATCGGCGCCCGGCGGATTTCCCCTCGGCGGCGGTCCCGGGGTACGGTCCCGGAGTGGACGATTGTCTTCCCGACGAGGCTGCCACGGAGGTCCTGATCAACCTGGCCTTCGTGGCGGAGGCGGTGGTGGAGCTGTACGACCCGCTGGAGCCCGGGAGGGGCAGGGTGCTGGCCCACCTGGACGGGCTGGTGGACGAGCTGACCGACCGGCTGGAGCTCACGGACGGGCCGCGGGTCGATTCCCCCGGGGACCGGCTGCAGCGACTGGCCCGAGCCTCAGCGGTGGCGGCCGAGCGAGGATGGGCAGAGACCGCGGAGGCCCTCGACCGGGTGCGGGCCAGCCTGGGCCAGTTCGAACGGGCCTAGTTCGAACAGGCGCACCGGCCGCCGCAGCCGCACCCACTCGTGGTGGGCCCCGTCGAGGCCGGTCCCGTCAGGCCGGCGATCAGCGAGATCAGCCTGGTGACCTCGGAGCTGCCGCAGGTTGGGCACGCCGGAGGGGCGTCGAGCGCGGTCCGCAGCCGCTCGAAGCGTTGCCCACATCCCCGGCACGCGAACTCGTAGAGAGGCACGGCAACCAGTGTAGGCATCCGGGTGGGGCGAGACCCGGTCGGGGGTGTTACGAGAGGGGGCGAGGGAACCTGGGATTCAGGGGGTCGTGCGCAGAGCAGTTCTGCGAGGCGTTGTAGATCGAGAGGACCGTGCTGCATCCGGGGGAATCGCAGACCCGCCCTCGAGGCGACTGCCGGCGCTTCTCCCCGGGATTGGTGGTTCCGAACTGCACGCGCCTGTTCGTGGGCCCCGTCATTCCGCTCCCTCCCCTACCCAGCGTCCGTGGGAGAGGGAGGGTCCAGGATTGCTGAGTGTCCCAGACGCCGAGCGCTCGGCCGCGAACAGCAGGTCGATCCTGCGTGCTCTCCACTCTAGCCGCTTCAGCCAGACTCGGTTCGACCCCAGGATCACCTGGGGCCCGACCCTCGCTGTCCGGGGCCGCCGCGCTGGCCGGGGCCGCCCGGCCCGAATCGCCCGGGGCCCTGGCGGGGAGGCCGGGGCTGCTGTGGCTCGGGCTTGGGGAGCCTGGTCATCAGTGGAGCCACGCCGCTTCGTTCGAGCCGAACCGTGATGTGGTCGTCGGCGTGCCAGCGCTCGGTCTCCCGCCAGCCGGTCGACAGCATGTATCGGAGCTGGCCCTGGGCCACCTTGCGGATCCGCTCGGTCCGCGGCTCCTTCAGGTACAGGCGGAGGTGTCTGACTTCGTGGAACGTGCCCATCCGGCGTCCTTTCTCGTTTCGTGCGGCCCTCCCGTCGACGGGGGACCCGGGCTCCGAGACGCGAGAGCGGCGCGACCTCCGGTCGCGCCGCTCTCGGTTCCTGCTGACAAACGCGATCAGGCGACCGGCCGGACGTTCGCGGCCTGCGGGCCCTTCTGGCCCTGCGTGACCTCGAACTCGACCTTCTGGTTCTCCTCCAGGTTGCGGTAGCCCGTTCCCGAGATCGCGCTGAAATGCACGAAGACGTCGGGGCCGCCGTCGTCCTGGGTGATGAACCCGTACCCCTTCTCGGCGTTGAACCACTTCACGGTGCCAGTGCTCACGAGAGTTCCCTCCCCTTCCTGCGGAGCCCGATGCTGGGGACATCCGCGACGATCTGCTGTTGAACCGGAGGGAACTGCTCGAACATGCATTGACGCCGTGCTGAACCCTCGGGCCCCATTGTACCGGGCCGGACCGACCGGCGACCTCCCACGAGAGAGGGGTGGC
>JBKPBM010000070.1:0-2440 GCA_046744325.1 Actinomycetota bacterium
AAGCTGTGCCCAGCCCGGAGCGAGCTGGCCAGGAGAGCGACCGCGTCCGCCAGCTGACCCTGCAGCTTGGCATGCCGGCGGGTCGTGGCCACGGACAGCCAGATGGTCGGGACCAGCGCCGACACCGCGGCGAAGATGAACGCGAACAGCCAGCTCTGCAGCACAACGGCTCCGACCAGCCCGCCGCCGGCCGCGGCCAGCACGCTGACCGAGAGGAACTCTCCACCCGATAGGGGTGACCTCGCCCGTTCGAGCCTGGCCTCCAGGCTGTCGCCGAACCCACCGGCTCTGGCCACCCGGTTCGCCGCGGCCACCACGGGATCGGGGATCCAGTTGGCGATGCCGACGTCGGGACGCGCGGGAGCCTCGTCCGTCGGCTTCGTCCACTCCTCCACGGCCATCCGCCGGGCCAGGTCCTTCTGGCGACGGTTGCGCGCGGTGGCCCCGAGCGCCATGACGATTAGGAGGAACATCGTGACGAAGCACAGCCCCAGGACCACCGCCAGCCCGACCGTGCCGTGGAGCAGGGCGGGGTGCGGCGGGCCGGTCGCGACGGGCGGAGGCGGAGGCGGCGCGGCCGGGGTCAGGACGGTGGCGTCATCGGATCCACCGAACACCGAGACCCGGAGCGCCACCTGCGCGTGGTTCGCGCTGGGCGAGTGGTACGTGAGCACGTACTGGTGCGACAGCTCCACCGCCACCTGCTGATAGAGGGCGGCCAGGTCGGCCTCCGTCACGGGCTGGTACGAGCCGCCGGTCCGGTCCGCGAGCGCCTGCAGCGGAGGCGGATCGAGCTGGCGGGACTGCAGTCCGATGGCGAACACCGCGGCGTGGGCCCTGACGGCGGCGGCGATGGCGTCGTCCGCCGATCGGGCGCCCCCGATGTTCCGCCCATCCGTAAGCAGCACGATGTTGTGCTGCCCCGACCCGGTGAACAGCCCCGCTGCGGTGGCGACGCCGTCGTACAGCGCCGTCCCCTCGCTGGTGGTCAGGCCGCCGAGCGCCTGGACCGCGGCGTTGTGGTCCGAGGTGATCGGCAGGACGACCTTCGCTTCCCTGGCGAAGGTCACCACGCCAACCTGGAGCCCCGGCGGCAGGTCGAAGATGAAGTTCCTCGCCGCGGCCACCGCGGAGGCCAGGGGCGCGCCGGCGACGCTGTCCGACACGTCGATGGCGAGCACCACGTCGACCGTGGTCCCCGAGCCACCCAGGGTTCGCACCGAGACGCCGGTGGCGGGCCTCCCGTTCTCGGTGATCGCCACGTCCGACGGGCTGACCGACGCCGCGCCCCCCACCGACACGGTCACGGAGACGGTCGGGAACCGACGCTCGTCGACCGCGCGGATGTGGACCGTCGGGGTCGACGCCCAGGCCGAGCCCTGCACCGCGCAGAGCAGGACCAGCAGCGCGCCGCCGAGCAGGTGACGACGTCCGGCGCCGCTCATGCCCGTGCCCCGTTCAGCGAAGGCATGAACAGCGCGGGAGCGAGGGCGACCCCCCGGTCCTGCAGGCGGTCGACGAAGTGCGGCCGCAGGCCGGTCGGCTGCTGGGTGCCCCTCATCCGCCCGATGTCGTCCACCCCAGCCTTGAAGTCGAAGCTGAAGATGTCCTGCAGGGTGATCACGTCGCCCTCCATCCCCACCACTTCCGTGATGTGGGTGAACCGACGCGTCCCGTCCTTGAGCCGGGCCTGATGGATGATCAGATCAACGGCCGAGGCCACCTGCTCACGGACGGCCCGGACCGTGAGGTCCATGCCGGCCATCAGGACCATGGTCTCCAGGCGCGACAGCACATCGCGCGGGGAGTTCGCGTGGATCGTGCAGATGGAGCCGTCGTGGCCGGTGTTCATGGCCTGGAGCATGTCCAGGGCCTCGGCCCCGCGGACCTCCCCCACCACGATCCGGTCGGGACGCATGCGCAGGGCGTTGCGCACGAGCTGCCGGATGGTCACCTCGCCCCGGCCCTCGATGTTGGGCGGGCGGTACTCCATCCGGACGGTGTGCGGCTGCAACAGGCGGAGCTCGGCCGCGTCTTCGATGGTGATGATCCGCTCGTCCTCTGGGATGAACGAGGAAAGGACGTTCAGCGTGGTGGTCTTGCCCGCGCCCGTCCCTCCCGACACCAGGATGTTGATCCGCCCGCGGACGCAGGCCTCCAGCAGCTGGGCCACCGGGGTGGTCAGCGTGCCGAAGGACACCAGGTCCTCGGCCTCGTAGGGATCGACGGAGAACTTCCGGATGGTCAGGGCCGGCCCGTCCACGGCCACCGGCGGGATCACCGCGTTGACCCGCGACCCGTCGGGAAGGCGGGCGTCGACGTAGGGCGAGGCCACGTCGATCCGCCGGCCGACCTTGGCCACGATCTTCTCGATGGTGCGGCGCAGCTGGTCCTCGTCGGCGAACTTCGCCCCAGTCCAGTACAGCCTGCCGCCACGCTC
>JBKPBM010000024.1:0-5684 GCA_046744325.1 Actinomycetota bacterium
AGCCAGGTCACCTCACGACATACCCCGCCACGGCAGGGTGTGTCGTTCAGCTCGAGACAAGAACGCCGGCGGCGCGGTCTCGGGCCACGCGGCGAACGTCCGACGTCCACATCTCCCTGAACAGGGGCAGCAGCGAGCTGAGGGAGACGCTCTCTCCCTCATGGGTCCACCACCGATGCTCGCACTGGCCGCACGTGCTCATGGAGGTCGACGTGCCGAGGGTGAGAGCTACGGTCAAGAGCTCCGGCGATCCACACATCGGGCAGCGGGATCCGTGTTTCGCGTTCACGGTCTATACATCGCCGCCAGCCGATCAGACGTTACGGGCGCCCCTGCAAGCCCTCGGCACGACCCTTGCAGATGGGGCGGACCGCGATCGCGCTACGCGGCCTGGTCCGCCGATGCCCGCGACCGAGCGGATCGGTCCCCGTCCGGGGCACCCGTCCATGAGGACAGGACGGGGGTGGGCAGGGCGCGGCTGACGCCGGGGATGGCCTTGATGGTGCCGATGATCTCGTCCATCAGGTGCCGGCTGGACACCGCATGGGCAAGGGCGATGGCGTCGTAGGCTCCGCTGAGGTCCTCAGCAGCAAGGATGCCGGGGATAGACTTCAAGCTGTGAGCCAGGGGTTGTCCGTGCGCTTCGGTCTGGATGAGCACATAGGCCTTCATGGTTCCTCCTGCCGCCAGCCGCTTTGCCCTGCTGCAACCGGGCCGCCCGCGCGGACATTCCGGCCGGCGGCAGGAGTTTGCCGTGGGTGGGTCAATCCTCGGCGAGCAGGGCGTAGACCTTCTTGCGGGCCTCCGCCACCATCTCGGTGACGCGGTTGACCTGCTCGGAAGAGCCCGCCCGGGCCACCTGTGTCACGGCCGCTCCGAGCTGGGACATCGCCCCGAAGAGCTCCCGGAACCGCTCCCGGCCCTCCCGTGCCATCTCCCAGGGGGCCGCACCACCGCTTCGGGCACGGCGCTCCTCCAGGTGAGCCCGGCCGTCGTCGGTGATGGAGTACACACGCTTGCCGTCGACCTCCTCGCTGGTCAGCAGGCCCTGTTCCTCCAGCATCTGCAGCGTGGGGTAGATCGACCCCGGGCTGGGGTGCCACGCCCCGCCGCTGCGGTCCTCCAACTCCCGGATCAGGTCGTAGCCGTGCATGGGCTGCTCGGCCACGATCGTCAGCAGGGCCACGGGGATGTCGCCTCGGCGGGCCCGGGCCCGCCCGTGGGAAGGATCGAACCACCCTCCGCGATGGCGTCCCCACGGGGGACCGAAGTCCTCCTGGTGGGGCCGGTGCTCCCGGTGATGGTGGTGGGGTCCTTCGTCCGTTCGATGCATGTCCGCCTCCTCCCGGTCGGCATATCCTTGACTGTCTACGATGCAACACGATATATCGAGTTAGCACGACATGTCAACCACGGCGCCTGGAACAATGGGTCGGACGGGGAAGGGATCAACCATGGAGAGGCGGCCGGCGTTCCTGTTCGACCTGGACGGCACCTTGGTCGACAGCGTCTACCAGCACGTCCTGGCCTGGCGGGACGCGCTGGACGAGATGGGGATCGACGTCTCCGTGTGGAGGATCCATCGCAAGGTGGGCATGAGCGGGGGCCTGTTCGCGGGCGCGCTCATGCGCGAAACCGGGCGCGTGCTGACGGCGGAGGAGTCGGCGGGCCTTCGCCGGCTCCACGGTGCCGCGTACCGCCAGCGGGTCGGGCAGGTGCGGGCGCTCCCGGGCAGCCGCGAGCTCCTCGCACACCTCTCGGAGGCGGGGGTGCCGTGGGCCATCGCCACCAGCGGCTACCTGGAGAGCGCGGGCCCGACCCTCGAGCTCCTCGACCTCCCCACTGACGTGCCGGTGATCACCCGAGACCAGGTCGTCCACGCCAAGCCAGACCCGGACCTGTTCCTGGCCGCGGCCGATCGTCTCGGCGTCGGTATCACCGAGTCGGTGGTGGTCGGCGACAGCGTGTGGGACCTGCTCTCGGCCCGGCGGGCCCGGGCGCTGGGGGTCGGCGTGCTGTCGGGCGGGTATGGTCAGGAGGAGCTGGAGCGCGCCGGCGCCTATCGCGTGTACGATGATCCGGCCGACCTGCTCCGCCACCTCGACGAGGTCGGCGTGCGGAGCGCCGAGTAGCGGCCGGGCCGCGCAGCCTCGGCCGACGGCCAGCCCGAAGTTGTCGCCGGTCTCGGCCTGATCGAGGATCCCCGGCGAGTCCTGGAACCAGAACTGGCTCCCGGCCGAGGACAAGCCCGAGCCTGAACCGTTGATCGCCGTCACCGCCCCCGCGCTGGTGAGCCCCGGGTAGCCCTCGCCGTAGGCCCCGATGGCCAGGTCGTCGCGACCGTCTCCGTCGAAGTCGGCCCCGGCCACCGCGATCCCGAAGAAGTCGGCCGTCTCGGACTGCCCACCGATGCCTGAGCTGTTCTGGCTCCAGAGTTGGTTGCCGGTCGAGGACAACCCCGCCGCTGTGCCATAGAGGACGTTCGCGCTGCCCGCGTCGGCGATCACCCCCACGTCTTCGAACACCGTTCCGACGGCGAGGTCGTCGAACCCGTCGCCGTCGAAGTCGCCGGCCGACACGCTATAGCCGAAGTTGTCGCCCGTCTCGGCTTGATCCAGGATGCCGGCCGAGTCCTGAGACCAGAACTGGTTGCCCGTCGACGACAACCCTCCGGCCGATCCGTACAGCACGTTCACCGCGCCGGCCGCGCCGCGAGCGCCGATGGCCTCTCCGGAGGCCCCGATGGCCAGGTCGTCGATCCCGTCACCGTCGAAGTCGCCCGGGGTGAGGCTTCGTCCCAGCCGGTCCCCGATCTCGGAGGTGTCCAGGACCCCGGGACTGTCCTGGGTCCAGAACTGGTTCCCGGCGGTGGAGAGCCCCCTGAAGCTGCCGTAGAGCACGTTGACCCCTCCGGCATCGACCGCTCCGTTCACGTCCTCGAGCATGGTCCCGATGGCCAGGTCGTCGATCCCGTCGGCATTGAAGTCACCCGCTCCGAGCGACCACCCGAAGTAGTCGTCGGTCTCGCCCTGGTCCAGGACCCCCGGCACGTCCTGGGCCCAGAACTGGTTGCCCGTGCGCCCCAGGCCGCTCGGCCCCCCGTAGAGCACGTTCACCGCCCCCGCTCCGTTGATGGGATCAACGCTCTCCCCGTAGGAGCCCATTGCCAGGTCGTCGTACCCGTCACCGTCGAAGTCGCCTGCGGCGAGCGAGGAGCCGAAGTGGTCTCCCGCCTCGGACTGGCCACCGATGGTGGGGTTGTCCTGGGTCCACCCGTCGTTGTCCTGTTGGGTCAGCCCGACCGGGGACCCGTACAGCACGATGACCGCCCCGGCGTCGACCTGATCCTCGACGTCCTGGTTCGGGAGGCCCGCGGCCACGTCGCCATACCCGTCCCCGTCGAAGTCACCGGTGACCACGGTCGCGCCCCAGTTGTCTCCGGCCTGCGCCGTGCCGATGATGCCGGGGCTGTCCTGCGTCCAGAACTGGTTGTCCGTCGACGACAGCCCGGCCGGTCCCCCGTACAGCACCGAGAGCGCCCCTGCGCCGGCCTGCCCGTTGACCTCCTCCCCGGGCACGCCCACCACCAGGTCGTCGAACCCATCGCCGTTGAGATCGGCAAGGGCGCTCCGACCACTGCCGTGGGGGCTGGGGCTGCCCAGGTTCCGGGCCCGGGACGGAGCGGACAGCCAGACCCCGACGAGGACCAGGGCCAGGAGGATAAGGGTTCGGCGCACGAGCGATCCCCTCCCTTCCCGGGTCCGCACGTGACCGAGCCGCCTGTTCGGGGCGCCGGCTCGTTCGTCTCGTTGCGAAGGGCGATCGGGACCCGGCGCCCCGTTATACCACCGGCCTTGGCTGGGCTGCTTGGGCAGCTCGAATGGGACCGCCTCAGGCCGCCTGCTCGGCGGCCGCAAGCATGATGCGAACCTCCGGGGGCTCACGCAGCGAGTTGTGGACGGTGCAGTGCTCGACCACCGCCTGCAGAGCCGCCCGCTCCTTTTCCGAGAGCTCGGTGGCCACCTCCACGTGCAGGTCGATCCGCTCCACCCGGGCGGGCCGGTGCTCGCTCATGGTGAACCCGCAGTGCACGGTCAGGCCGTCCGGGTCCCGGCCGTGCCGGACCAGGAACCGCTCCGCGTAGTAGGCGACGCACCCCCCCAGGGAGGCCACGAACAGCTCGGTGGGGGTCGGGCCGAGATCCCATCCGCCGTCCTCGGTGGGCTGGTCCACCACCAGGGCGTGGCGGCCGATCCGGATCCTGAAGCTGTCGCCCGCCATGTGCTCCACGGTGATCGACATGTTCGTCCTCCTCCCGATGCCCTCTGCGTCTTGAGTCCTGCCCTCTGCAGGCGAGGCTCTCAGGTCAGGGGCGTGGTCGCAGGTGGCGAGCGGCCCATGCGGACAGGGCCGCCCGGCCCATCCCGGCGCGCTCGCCGCGGCCGTACGGTGAGCCCGGACGCCGACGACGAGCGCCTGCGGGAGGGAGGTATCACATGTGCGCGGCTCTGAACACGATGCCGGCCACGGGGGCGGTGCTCCGGCGCCGGCGATTCAGCCTGGACGAGGCCAAGCTCCTTGGAAGGATCCTCGAGGTGGACTGGGAATCCAGCCCGTTCCCAGCCGAGGAGTTCCGGGCCGGCCTGGACGTGGAGCTGGAGCACGGGCGGCGGTTCCCGGACATCGACGTGACCCACGACGACCCGCTGGTGACGGCCAAGATCACCCTGGCCCACCTGCGGGAGCTTCCCGACTACTACACGCGGCTGGCTCGGATGGAGGCGGAGGGCGAAGCAGCGCGCGATGGGCAGATCGCCGTGGCGCCCGACCGGACGCCCCTGCTGCTCACGGGGAGCTGGTTCGATGAGGGCTAGGGAGCTCATGAGCCACCCGGTGGTGACGGTCATGCGGGACACCCCGGTCAAGGAGGTCGCGGCGCTCCTGGTGTCCCGATGCATCAACGCGGTCCCGGTCATCGACGCGCAGGGCGGGCTGGTGGGCATCGTGTCGGAGGCCGATCTGGTCTCGCTGGAGACGATGCCCGATCCCCGCCGCCACGCCATCCCGACGGGCAACGGGGACGGGCCGATCCCGGTCACGGCCCGGGACGTCATGACGGCCGACGTGGTCGCCGCGGCCGGGGACGCCGATGTCGCCGAGATCGCCCGGACCATGGTCGATCGTCACATCAAGCAGATCCCCATCGTGTCGGACGGCCAGGTGGTCGGGATCGTGGCGCGGAGGGACCTCCTGCGGGTGCTCGCTCGAGAGGACGACGAGATCCGCGCCGAGCTCCAGGATCTCCTGGACGAGGAGCTGTTCGCGCTGGGCCGGTTCCACGGTGAGGTCTCACGTGGGGTGGTCACGCTGCATGGCCCGGGCGAGGACCGGGGGCGGCGGCTCGCGTCCCTGCTGGCCCGAAGCGTCCCGGGCGTGGTCGCTGTTCGCTTCGCCAGTAACTGACGGGGTCGGCCGGCCCGACCGATGCGGGCCGACCGGCCCCATCGCCGTCTCCGGCGCCGCCCTACCGTCGCGGTGAGGGGACGCCAACGAGGAGGCCACCATGAAGTCGGTCGAAGAGGTCATGACGAGGAAAGTGGTCGTGGTGACGCGGCCGACGCCGTTCAAGGAGATCGTTCGGACGATGCACGAGCACCGGGTCAGCGCCGTCCCGGTCGTCGACG
>JBKPBM010000132.1:0-3523 GCA_046744325.1 Actinomycetota bacterium
GGCCCTCGACGAGATGCGGGTGGAGGGCATCCCCACCACCATCCCCTTCCATCGATGGGCCCTGCAGACGCCTGAGTTCCGCAGCGGCGCGGTCACCACGAAGTTCGTGGAACAGGCCCTCGCCGCCGGCGCCCTGCCCGCCCCCGATGGCCATGCTGCGACGCCGAGCGCGCCCGTGCACGGCGCACGCCCCGCGCACTTCAACGTCGAGGTGGACGGCCACCTCGTCCCCGTCCGGATCTGGAGCGACGACCTCCGGGCCCCTCCGCCTCCACCGGCCCTCGGACATGTGGGCGGCGGCGGGGCCGACGGCGCACTGGTGATCGCCGCCCCGATGCAGGGAACCATCCTCAAGGTGACGGTGGAGGCCGGCCAGGCGGTGGAGGCCGGGCAGACCGTGTGCATCCTGGAGGCGATGAAGATGGAGAACCACATCGCCGCCACCCGCGAGGGAACGGTGAAGGAGGTCGTCGTCTCCCGGGGCGACGTGGTCGAGACCGGCCAGCCCATGGTCGTGATCGAGTGAGTCGCCGGGTCTCTTCGATCGTCGCCGGACGGCCTCGGGACGACGCGCCGGGAGGCAGGATGGCCATCGCCAACCCGGCGCACCTCGACAGGACCGTGGCCGCCGTGTCCCTCGGCGACGCGACGACGTTCGTCGAGGCGTGCGCGACGGCTCGTGAAGCGCAGGCTGAGTGGGCCCGGGTCCCCGCGCCGGTTCGGGGCCGGGCGATCCAGCAGATCGGGCGGCTGGTCGAGTCGAACAAGGAGGCGCTGGCCCGGCTCATCACGAGCGAGATCGGCAAGCCGTACCGGGAGTCGCTCGGCGAGGTTCAGGAGGTCATCGACACCTGCAACTTCTTCCTCGGCGAGGGGCGGCGCCTGTACGGGCAGACCGTGCCCAGCGAGATGCCCGACAAGCAGCTGTTCACCTTCCGGGTGCCGGTGGGGGTGGCCGCCATCATCACGGCCGGGAACTTCCCCGTCGCCGTGCCGTCCTGGTACCTGATCCCGGCACTGGTCTGCGGCAACGCGGTCGTGTGGAAGCCCGCGGAGTACACGGCCGCGACGGCCGAAGCGTTCTCCCAGCTCTTCCTGCACGGCGGGCTCCCGGAGGGCGTCTTCAACATGGTCGTGGCCGAGGGGCCCTCCGCCTTCGACGGGCTGGCTCAGGCGCTGGATGCGGGCGTGGTGGACAAGGTCGGATTCACGGGCTCCAGCGAGGTCGGGCGCCGGATCGGCGAGCTGTGTGGGCGGCATCTTCAGTCCCCGTGCCTCGAGCTCGGGGGCAAGAACCCGTTGGTGGTCATGCCCGACGCGAACCTCGACCTGGCCGTCGAGGGCGCGCTGTTCAGCGGGTTCGGCACGGCCGGGCAACGGTGCACGTCGCTGGGGACCGTCCTCGTGCACGAGGCCGTGCACGACGAGTTCCTCTCGAGGTTCGACGCGGCCACCCGCGCCGCCCGGATCGGCGACCCCTTCGAGAACGTGTTGTACGGCCCGATGATCAGCGCGCGGTTCTGCGACCGGTTCCTCGGATGGCTTGACTGGGTGCAGCCCCACCACAAGCTGTACGGGTCGACCGGGACGGGCCGGATCACCCGCGACAACCCGCGGGCGGGCTTCCTCGGCGATCCCGACGCCGGGCTGTACTGCCACCCCACGATCGTCGACGGCGTCACCATGAACGACGACCTGTACAAGCAGGAGACGTTCGGTCCGATCGTGGGCGTGGCCTCGTTCGGGACCTTCAACGAGGCGATGGAGCTGGCCAACGGCCACGGGTATGGATTGTCCTCGTCGATCTACACGAACGACCCGACGACGGTGTTCCGGTTCCGCGAACGGATCAGCGCCGGCATGATCAGTGTGAACAACTCGACCTCAGGGGCCGAGGCGCACCTGCCCTTCGGCGGGAACGGGAAGTCCGGGAACGGCTCACGCCAGGCCGGGATCTGGGTGCTCGACCAGTTCACGCGGTGGCAGGCGATGAATTGGGACTACGCCGGGCATCTCCAGAAGGCTCAGATGGACGTGGCCGACGTCGGGGCCGACCTCGAGTTCCGCCTCCCCGACTGATCCGCAGCGGAACCCTCAACCCTGATTGGTGAGCGCCGTATCGAGCTGTCGCCGGCTCATGCCTTCGACGCGAAATACCTTCGTTCGAGAACGAGCACCGCTCGTCAACGTGACCCGCGAGGGCGATACGTCGATGGCCCGCGCCAGCGCCCTCCGCGCTTCCTCCGTGGCCCGTCCCTCCACCGGCGGTGAGGCCACCCTGATCACGACGGCGTCTGGGCCCCACTCGATCCCGGGGCGCGATCGAGGATGGACCCGGACGGTCACCAGGACGCCGTCGCCCGACTCGCGTATGGGCCGCGTCGTGGTCATGTCGGGACCCCCGGTCGCCGAGAACCACTGTGGATGAGCACGCCGTCAGATACCCTCGCCTCGACCCGCCCTGAAACACAGACGCCCTCGTCCGTACACGGCCGGGACCGCACCCCCACCGGCCACTCGCGCAGCCGCCCTCCGTGGCTCGTCCCCGTCCTGGCCACGGCAGCCTTCCTGATCCTTCAGACCTTCCTGGCCATCATGAACGAACACGAGGTCCGGCAGGCCGTCGCGGCGCAGGCCTCGGATGGGTTCGCGCCGATCCCGCTCCTCCGACGGATCGAGCTTTCCGTCTCGACGGGCGGCTTCGTCTTCGGCGGACTCTGCTTCGGTGGGATCCTTATCGCTCGTCGAGGGCGACGGGCGATGTCGATGGTCCCGGCGGCCGCATACGTGCTGGTGCCCGCGGTGATGGCGCGGCACAGCCCTCATCCGATCGGAACCGAGTGGGGCAGCGACTGCTTCGCCTCGTTCCCGAACCCCCTGTTTGCCTGCTCGCTCTGGATCGGGGCGGCGGCGGACCTGCTGCTCGTGCTCGTCCCCATCCTGGACGCCTGGCCCCGAAGGGAACGCCAGTCCTCGCTCCCTGAAGCCGGCGCGTGGCCGGGACTCGCCCTCGTCACCCTCCTCGTTCTGATCGCGGTGCGGACCACGCAGGTGGTCAACGGACGGCTGCCGGACACCGCGCTGATCGTGGCGGTGGTGGTGTGTGCCGCGGGTGCGGGGGCACAACGCCCGTGGTGGCCGTGGGCACACATCCTGATCGCCGCCGCCGTCTCGGGTCGCTTCGGCGACCTCACCTACGCCCTGGTGTTTCACGATCAGGGCTACACGATCGGTTTCGCGGCCCGAGACGCAGCCGAGCAGCTGGTTCCATTCGTTCCGCTGGTCGTCTTCGCGTCCGCCTGGGAGCGAATGACCGACGTCCTTCGGTGGGCGTCGGCGCGACCCGTCCGATTGTTCATCACTGTCATTGCCCTGAACCTGGCCGACGCGGTCTTCACCCGGATTGCCGTTCACTCCGGCGCGGCCACCGAGATGAACCCGGTGGTCCGATACGGAGGGCTTCCGCTGAAGGTCGCGGGCGTTGCGCTGCTCAGCTGGCTGCTCCTCCGGCGAAGCTCTCGGG
>JBKPBM010000272.1:0-4690 GCA_046744325.1 Actinomycetota bacterium
CAGCTGGCCCTGCGCCGGGTTCCAGTAGCCACGGATGCCCTCGAAGCATCCGGTTCCGTAGTTGAACGCGTGCGTGGCGATCGAGATCGTGGCGTCCGCCAGCGGGACGAACGTCCCATCGAAATACGCGAGCCCCTGTGCCTCGAAGCCGGCATGCCGCTCCGGGATCGCTGGGCCGACGGTGGCCGGTTCGCCTCGAGGCGCCGGCGCGCCGTGCTCTTCCAGGGCGCGGTGTCGGATGGTCAGCGTCATGGTCGTGCTCCTTCCGGATCCGGGATCCCACCCACGGATGCCAGCGTGGCCGTCGCGGCGGCCGGATGAGAGGGACGAAGAGCCCGCCCCGGCGGGGACCATCGTCATCTCGCTCGGAGGCCGAAGGACCCTGCTCGACCTCCCCGGCCCTCACCATGCTCGGGATTGCCCGCCATGGAGCGGTCTGGAGGAGGACGTCATGGAACATCGGTTGGGGCCGCGTCGCGGCGACTTCGTGGACATCGAGACCGAGCTTCCCGGGCCGCTCGCCCAGCTCTCGGACGAGGAGCTCGCCCATCTGGAGACCTTCGACCTGATCTACCGATCCCTGTGCGCGGCGCTGTACAACTACGCGCCGCTGTCGGGGCATCCCGGCGGCTCCATCTCATCCGGGCGGATCGTCACCGCGGTGCTGTTCGACGCGATGAGCTACGACGTGACCGACCCCGACCGGGTTGACGCCGACGTGATCTCCTACGCCGCCGGGCACAAGGCGCTGGGGCTCTACGCGCTGTGGGCGATACGCAACGAGATCCTCCGGATCGGCGCGCCCGATCTGCTTCCTCCGGACCCTCGGTACCAGCTGCGGCTGGAGGACCTCCTCGGGTTCCGGCGCAACCCGGTCACCGGCACGCCCCTGTTCCGGGAGTTCGAGTCCGGGGCGCTCGATGGCCACCCCACGCCCGCCACGCCGTTCGTCAGGCTGGCCACCGGCGCCTCCGGGGTGGGGATGGCGTCGTCGCTGGGTCTGGCGCTCGGGGCCCGTGACACCTACGGGACGGCGGCTCCGCGCGTGCACATCATCGAGGGGGAGGGCGGACTCACGCCCGGACGCGTCGCCGAGGCGCTGGCCTTCGCGGGCACGATCCGGCTGGACAACGCGGTCGTCCACCTGGACTGGAACCAGGCGTCGATCGACTCGAACCACGTGTGCCGGACCGACGAACAGCCGGGCGACTACGTGCAGTGGGATCCCGGCGAGCTGTTCGCGCTCCACGACTGGAACGTGATCCGCGTCCCGGACGGCATGGACTTCCGGCAGATCGTCGCAGCGCAGCGCCGGGCCCTGACCTTCACCACAGGGCAGCCGACCGCCATCGTGTACTCCACCGTGAAGGGGTGGCAGTACGGGATCGAAGGGCGCCTGTCCCATGGGGCCGGGCACAAGCTGTGCTCGCCGGAGTTCTACGCGGCGATGGCGCCGTTCGCCGACAACTACGGCGAGCAGTTCTCGACGTGCTCACCGCTCCAGCTGTGCACGGGCGAGGGCGGCCAGGCCGTGATGGAGCGGTGCCTGTGGAACGCGCTGTCGATCGTCCGGCGCGTGCTCGAGCGCGAGGGACCGATGGTCGAGTACTTCGCCGGACAGCTCCGCGAGTCGAAGCGCCGGCTGGACGCCCTCGAGCGGAGCCCGCGCGACCGTGCTCCCGAGGTGGAGAAGGCATACGCCTTCGCCGCGAAGGCCGACGGAGCGCCTCCCTCGGACTTCGTCTTGAAGCCCGGAACCCAGACCACCCTGCGGGGCGAGCTGGGCCGGGTGCTCAACCACTACAACCGGGTCAGCGGCGGGGCGCTGCTGTCGGCGGCGGCTGACCTGCTCGGGTCCACCAGCGTGGACGGGGTGGGAGCCGGGTTCCCCAAGGGATTCCTGGAGCTGCGATCGAACCCCGATGCACGGCTGATGACCACCGGTGGGATCTGCGAGGACGCCATGTCGGGGATCCTGTGCGGCCTGTCGGACTACGGCCGGCACATCGGGGTCGGCTCGTCCTACGGCGCGTTCATGGCGGCGCTGGGGCACATCGCCGCACGGCTCCACGCGATCGGCGCCCAGGCCCGGGAGGCCACCTTCGGAGACCCCTACCGGACGGCCATCCTGATCTGCGCCCATGCCGGGCTGAAGACCGGGGAGGACGGACCCACGCACGCCGACCCCCAACCGCTGCAGCTGGTACAGGAGAACTTCCCGCCCGGCACCGCCATCACCCTGACGCCATGGGACCCCGCCGAGATCTGGACGCTGGTGGCGGTCTCGCTCGCGCAGCGGCCCGCCGTGCTCCTGCCATTCGTGACCCGGCCGACCGAGACCGTGGTGGACCGGGCGGCGCTCGGGCTGGCTCCGGTCACCGCCGCGCGCACCGGCGTCTATCGGCTGCGATCAGCGGTCGGGGTGCCCGACGCGGTGGTCGTGCTCCAGGGAAGCGCCGTGGGCTACGCCTTCGTCCAGGACGCACTGCCGATGCTCCTGGCCAACGGCATCGACCCCGAGGTGTACTACGTGGCCAGCACCGAGCTCTTCGACGCGCTGCCGGAGGAGGAACGCGAGGGGATCTTCCCCGAGGAGACCGCCGCCGAGGCCATCGGGATCACGGACTTCACGCTGCCCACGCTGTACCGGTGGATCACCTCGAGGCGAGGCCGGGAGGCGTCGCTGTACCCGTTCAAGCACGGGCACTTCCTGGGCAGCGGTTCGGGTCCCGCGGTCCTTCGCGAGGCCGGCCTGGACGGCGTGAGCCAGTATCAGGCGATCAGAGCTTTCCTCGGGCAGCGGGTCGGCGCGTAACCGGCGTAACCGGGGCGAGGCCCCGGACCGCGTCACTCGATGACGTGGATGCCTCTGCGGGCGCACATCTCCTTGAGTACGTCCGGCCACACGGTGACGCTGACCTCTCCGAGGTGCGCCTTGCGCAGCAGCAGCATCTGGGTCCGGGACTGCCCGATGCCGCCGCCGATCGTCAGCGGCAGGTCGCCGTCGGTGATCCCGCGATGGTAGGGAAGGGGCAGCCAGTCCAGCTGGCCGGTGATCTCCAGCTGCCGACGCAGTGACCGCGCGTCCACCCGGATGCCCATCGAGGTCAGCTCGTGGCGGCGCCGGGTCACCGGGTTCCACACCAGGATGTCGCCGTTCAGGCCGTGCATCGGCCGGCCGTCCTCGGAGACCGTCTCGCTGAGCCAGTCGTCGTAATCGGCCGCGCGCATCTCGTGCGGGTACCCGTCGGCCAGCGTCCAGCCGATCCCGATGATGAACACGGCCGGGTGCTCCTGAAGGAACCGGGTCTCGCGCTCCTTGCGAGGGAGGTCGGGGTAGCGGGACAGGAGGTCTTCCGCGTGGAGGAACTCGATCTCCTCGGGCAGGTTGGGGTAGCGGTCCGTGCGAAGGGCGGGGAACAGCTCCTGGACGTGCGCCTCTGCGCCGCGCAGCACCTTCCAGATCTCCCGGACGGTTTGCTTGAGGTAGCCGAGCGTTCGCTGGTCCTCGGTGATAACCCGCTCCCAGTCCCACTGGTCGACGTAGGCGCTGTGGTCGTGGTCGAGGAAGTAGTCCTTGCGCACCGCGCGCATGTCCGTGCACAGCCCCTCGCCGATCACCATGCCGAACTGCTTCAGCGCCATCCGCTTCCACTTCGTCGCCGCCTGGACGACCTGGGCGTCGATGGGATGCACGTCGTGGTCGTTGGAGATGTGGAACTGGATCGGGGTCCGCGAGCCGTCGCGGTCGAGCATGTCGTTGACCCCTGACTCGGCGTCGACGATCAGGGGCACCTGGACCATGGTCAGGTTCAGGGCCCGGCACAGCTCGTCTTCGATGAAGCGCTTGACCGCGAAGATCGCCTGCTGCGTCTCCCGCGGGGAGAGCAGCCGGGCGTAGTCGCGCGGAAGGATGCGTTCGACGTCCTCGTACGTGCCGATCCCCGGCCCAGCGAGATCCGCCCGCTTGCGCTCGGTCAGCTCCTGCGTCTTCGTGGCCATCGTCTCCTCCGCACGCTCGTGCCGGCGCGCTCCGTGCGCCGGGCCGATCCCGAACCTAGCGGCGACCTTCCCTGCAGAGGCGGTGTGTCCGGCCCTGAGCGGGCGGGCCGTTCGGCCCACCGGTCGAGCCGGTGCGGTGGCGAGACTGGCTCCCAGGAGGAGACGCCAGTGTCGTTGCCCACGACCTTCGGATTCCCGCTCATGCACCTCGAAGCGGGGGAGCGCAGAGCGTTCCTGCCGTGCCTCATGGCGGAGCTCGATGCCGGCGGGGCCCAGGTCATCGTGGTCGAGGAGGGCTACGGCGACGGCGTCGGCGAGCCGATCGAGCGCTACCTGGAGGCCTCGCCAAAGGTCAAGGTTGGAACCTACGAGGACTGTCTGTCCCAGGACGTGGTGGTGCAGGTGCGCTGCCCGCCTGAGGACACGCTCCGCCGGCTTCGCCCCAACCAGATCCTGGTGGCGATGTTGCACTATCCGACGCGCCCGGGGCGGGTGGCGATGCTCTCCCAGCTGGGAGTCCGGGCGGTGAGCCTCGACTCGGTCGCCGACGACCTCGGCCACCGCCTGGTGGAGAACATGCAGGGCGTCGGGTGGTACGGGATGCGCGCCGCGTTCCAGGAGCTGCGGAAGGTCCATCGCCGGTTCGACTCGCCCAGCCGCGGTCCCATGCGGGCCACCATCCTGGGTG
>JBKPBM010000141.1:0-2164 GCA_046744325.1 Actinomycetota bacterium
CCGCGGACATCCCCCCCGAGGAGCGCCTCGTCACGATCGAGGACTCGCTCGAGCTCGGACTGGATCGGGACCGCGAGCTCCATCCCGATGTCGTGGCCATGCAGGCCCGGGAGCCGAACGTCGAGGGTGAAGGGGAGGTCACCCAGGCCGAGCTCGTGCGATGGGCGCTTCGGATGAGCCCGGACCGGGTGATCGTGGGGGAGATCCGGGGGCCCGAGGTCGTGCCCATGTGCAACGCGATGAGCCAGGGCAACGACGGCTCCATGGCGACCCTGCACGCGAGCTCCTCCCGCGGCGCGTTCACCAAGCTCGCCACCTACGCCATCCAGGCGCCCGAGCGGCTGCCGCTCGAGGCCACCAACCTCCTCGTCGCCAACGCCCTGGACTTCGTGGTGTACCTCGCGCTCGACTCCCGCGGCCGTCGGGTGGTGTCGAGCGTGCGGGAGGTGGTGGATGCCGACGGCCCCCAGGTCGTCTCCAACGAGGTGTTCCGTCCGGGTCCCGACGGTCGCGCCGTGCCCGGCGTGCCGCTTCGCACCGAGACGCTGGACGACCTCGTCGGGGCGGGCTTCGATCCTGCGCTGCTCGAGCGTGCCGGCGGGTGGTGGGAATGACCGCGCTCGCCGTGGCCTGCGGCGCCGGCATCGGCCTGGGCCTGGTGGCGATCGTGGCCGATCTGCGCGGCACTCCCTTCCCCACGCTTCGCCGAAGCGGCGGCGGCATGTCCGCGCGGAAGCTCACGGCGCGTGTGGCCGGCGCTCTCATTGCCGGAGTCCTGATCGGAGCGCTCACGGCATGGCCGATCGGCGCAGTCCTCGCGGCCGCCGCTGCATGGGCGCTACCCGGCCTTCTCGGCGGAGCCCCGTCGCGGACCCGTTCGATTGCCCGCATCGAGGCGATCGCGGTGTGGACCGAGATGCTGAGGGACACCTTGGCCGGCGCTGCCGGGCTGGAGCAGGCCATCCTCGCTACCGCCGCGGTGGCCCCTGCGCCCATCCGGTCGGAGGTGGCGGCACTCGCCGCCCGGCTCTCCAGCGACCGGCTCGCACCAGCGCTGCGGGCCTTCGCCGCCGACCTCGCTGACCCCACCGCGGATCTCGTGGTGGCGGCGCTGCTGCTCGCCGCGGAGCACGAGGCCCGTCAGCTCGGCCCGCTGCTGGGAAGCCTGGCCCAGGCCGCCCGGGACCAGGTGAACATGCGCCTTCGGGTGGAAGCGGGACGGGCCCGAACCAGGACCTCGGTCCGGGTGGTAGTTGGAGCGACGCTGTTGATGGCGGCCCTGCTGGTGCTGCTGAACCGGCCCTACCTCGCCCCGTACGGCTCGGCCGGCGGGCAACTCGTCCTGGCGCTCGTGGGCGGATGCTTCGCAGCGGCCTTCGCCTGGCTCGCCCGGCTGGCCCGTCCCGCCGAGCGGGACAGGGTGCTCGACCCCGACCGGACCGCCCAGGAGGTGGCGACGTGACCTTCGCGCTCCTGTGCGGCGCTGGCGTCGGGGCTGGGCTATGGGCCATAGCGACGGGCCTGGCGCCACCCCAACCCTCCCTGGCCCAGGCTCTCGCGGCCCTCAGACGGCCAGTCCCCGCGACGGTTCAGGCGGTCGACCCCGGGGGCGTCGCCGCGCGGGCCGGCCGCCCCATCATTCGAGCCCTGGGCGACCTCAGGCTGGTCGGGCCCAAGATCGGTCGGGACCTCCGGGTCATCGGGCGTCCTCCGGAGGTCCACGCCGCGGAGAAGGTCGCCCTCGGGCTGTTCGGGCTGGTGCTCGCGCCGGCCACGATCGCTGCGCTCGCCCTCGGAGGGGTCCGCACCGGTTGGGTGGCACCGGCCTGGGCGGCACTGGTGCTCGCCGCGGGGGGGTTCTTCACCCCCGACCTCGGCGTCCACGCCGAAGCCGAGCGGCGCCGCCGGGACTTCCGTCACGCGCTCGCCGCCTTCCTGGACCTTGTGGTGATCGCCTTGGCCGGAGGGGCGGGAGTGGAGGGCGCGTTGGCCGACGCCGCCGACACCGGCTCGGGGTGGGCATTCGCCCGGATCCGGCAGTCGCTCGCCGACGCTCGGGTGACGCGCGAGCCGCCCTGGGTCGCCCTGGGCCGGCTGGGGGAAGAGCTCGGGATCGACGAGCTGGGCGAACTGGCGGCCAGCGCCGCCCTCGCCGGAACCGAGG
>JBKPBM010000064.1:0-14154 GCA_046744325.1 Actinomycetota bacterium
CCTGCCCGAGCGAGGGTTCTGGTTCCGGCCCACGCTGTTCACGGGGGTCTCGCAGTCGCACCGGATCGCCCGAGAGGAGATCTTCGGGCCGGTGCTCTCCATCCTCACCTTCCGCACGCCGGAGGAGGCCCTGGAGAAGGCAAACAACACCCCCTACGGCCTGTCCGCGGGCGTGTGGACCGAGAAGGGCTCGAGGATCCTGTGGATGACCGAGCGCCTGCGGGCCGGGGTGATCTGGGCCAACACGTTCAACCGGTTCGACCCCGCATCCCCGTTCGGCGGCTACAAGGAGAGCGGGTTCGGGCGAGAGGGCGGGCTGCATGGGCTGGAGCCGTACCTGCGGTTCGACGGACCGAACGGATCGCGGAGGCGGCGGTGAGCGCCGACACCCGCCTCGACGTTCGCAAGACCTACAAGCTGTACATCGGTGGATCGTTCCCTCGGTCCGAGTCGGGACGGTCCTACGAGGCCAAGGGCTCGGACGGCGAGGTCCTGGCCCGGCCGGCGCGGGCCTCCCGAAAGGATCTCCGCGACGCCGTCCGCGCCGCTCGCGGCGCCTTCCCGGGATGGTCGGGCGCCGCGGCGTACAACCGGGGCCAGGTCCTGTATCGCGTGGCCGAGCTGATGGAGGGACGGCGCGACCAGTTCGTCGCTGAGCTGAAGCGGCTCGGCGCGCGCCGGGCCGACCGGGAGGTCGACGCGGCCATCGACCGGTGGGTCTGGTACGCGGGGTGGTCGGACAAGGTGCACCACGTGCTCGGCACGGTGAACCCCGTGGCCGGGCCCTACTACAACTTCACCTTCCCCGAGCCCACCTGCGTCGTCGGGATCGTGGCTCCGGAGGAACCCGCCCTGCTAGGCCTGGTCTCCCGCGTCGCGCCGGCCATCGTCTCGGGCAACGTCGCCGTGGTGCTGGCCAGCCAGTCCAAGCCGCTCCCGGCCGTGACCCTGACCGAGGTCCTGGCCACCTCCGACGTGCCCGGAGGGGTGGTCAACGTCCTGACGGGGCTGAAGACCGAGCTTGTGCCCTGGCTCGCGTCGCACATGGACGTCAACGCCATCGACCTCACCGGCGTTCCCCATCACCTGGTGGGCGAGGTGGAGGCGATGGCCGCGGGAAACGTCAAGCGGACGATCCGGGAGGACGCTCCCGATTGGTTCACCGGCGCGGCTCAGAGCCCCTACACGATCACCGCGTTCATGGAGATGAAGACGGTCTGGCATCCCATGGGCGCATAGGCATCGATCGAGCTCACGGTTCGACGACGGTCTCGAGCTGATCGACTGCCACGTCCTGGAGCTGCTGAACGATTCCCGACGGCCACTCGATCTCGAGGCGATCGACGGTGGTGGCGGTCCCCAGCCCGAGGTGGATCGTGCGGTCGCTGCCCGAGGCCAGGCCCACGGATCCGCAGAACACCTCCCGAACCACCCGGCGGTCGCCGACGGTGGCCGTGATCCGGGCGCCGCATCCGTCCCGGTTGCTGGCGGTGCCCACGGTCTGGACCTCCAGCCAGTGCATCCCCGAGGAGGGAGTCACGTTGCGGTACAGGCGGGGGTGGCCCACCTGGTCGACGACGAACACGTCGACCCGGCCGTCGCGGTCGAAGTCCGCGAAGGCCACACCGCGCGAGCTTCCCGGGTCGTCGGCGCCACTCACCGCCGAGAGATCGAGGAATCCCCGACCGTCGCCCCGGTTCACGAACACCTCGTTCGGTTGGGGCTCGGTGCCCCCCAGCGACCCCGAGGCGACGTAGAGGTCTTCCCACCCGTCGAGGTTGAGGTCCTGGAAGGCCAGGCCCCAGGTCACCGACTGGGCGGTCGCGGTCTGGAAGGGCCGGGCTGCGCCCAAGGCGGCCGCCCGATCGATGAACGTTCCCGCGCCGTCCCCGCGGAGGAGGACGTTCGCACCGATGTTCGAGATGGCGAGGTCGAGGTTTCCATCACCGTCCTCGTCTCCAACCGCCACGCCCATCGAGTTGATGGCCAGCCCGGTGCCCGACGCCGCCGAGACGTCCGTGAATCGCCAACCGCCCTGGCCGTCGGGGCCATCGTTGCGCCACAGGTGGTTGGCGTCAGGATCGTCCCCGTAGTAGTCGTTGGCCAGATACAGGTCCTGGTCCCCGTCGTGATCGAAGTCGAACCACGTCGCCTGGAACCCCGCTCCCATCGTCGCGTCGGGCCCCAGGAGATCGGTGACATCGGTGAACGTGCCGTCGCCCTCGTTGTGGTAGAGGTGATCCGGCTGGTAGACGATGAACCGCCCGTCACCACACCACGAGTGGTCCGCCACGTACAGATCGAGGAGCCCGTCGCCGTCGTAGTCGCCGAACGATGCGCTCGGGCCGACGCCCGGATCCCCGAGGCCCGCCTCCGAGGTCACATCCGTGAAGTGGCCCGTGCCGTCGTTGCGGTACAGGCGGTCCGGTCCCTGGTTGACCACGTAGAGGTCCTGATCGCCGTCGTTGTCGTAGTCGGCGAACGTGGCACCCGCCCCGATGGCACCGGCGTCGTCGACGCCACGGGCCGCAGCCTGATTGGTGAAGCGGCCCACCGGCCCCTGGATCCAGAGCTGGGCGGGGCTCTCCTGCTGGGGCACGTAGAGGTCCAGCAGGCCATCCCCGTTCGCGTCACCCCACGCAGCGCCCGACGCCCATCGCCCGCACCCCGTCGTCCGCAACGAGGACGAGATGCCGGCGCGCTCGGACACGTCTTCGAAGATGGCAGGTTGCCGTTCCGGCGGGAGGACCTCGAATGGGAGGTGCAGCGTGGTCGCTGACCCCTGCGCCCGCGCGGTGATCTGGAAGATGCCCCGTTGGGCGAACCACTGGGAGGTCACCGGCGCGAACGCCGAACGGGCGATCCCGTTGGCGGGAACCGTGACCACCCAGTCGGCGAACCTCACCGTCCGGGTCGCACGCTGGCGGAGGCCGACGTCGAGTGCGACGTCCACGGTCGCCGGCTCGCCGGTCCCGTTTCGGGCGATCGCCTCGAACGCGAACGGCAGGCCCTGGCCCACCTCCGTCGGGCCGGACGGAGTCAGCCGGATCGACACGCCGCCCGGTGAAGCTGCCGGTGACGGGGCCGGGACCCCCCCGATGAGGGTGAGGGTCAGCGTTGCCGCCGCGAAGCCGGCGGCGGGTGCGCCCATGACCACGGGATGCTAGTCGAGGCGGGTCGGATCCGTGCCGTCCCTATGAAGATTTCGTCGCACGGCGCGGGGGCATCTGCTGGGGTCCCTGGGGTGGGGGGTACCATCTGTCGCACATGCCCCTCTACAAGGAACAGGGCATCGTCCTGCGTTCGGTGAAGCTGGGCGAGGCCGACAAGATCGTCTCGATCATGACCCAGGGCGCCGGCAAGGTCCGGGCCGTGGCCAAGGGCATCCGGCGGACCACCAGCAAGTTCGGGGCCCGGCTCGAGCCGATGACCCACGTTTCGCTCCTGCTCTACCAGGGCCGGAACCTCGACACCGTGACCCAGGCCGAGATCATCAGCCCGTTCGTCGGCGTTCGCGGGGACTTCGGCCGCATCGCCGCGGGCGAGACCATGCTCGAGGCGGTGGACAAGGTGGCCGAGGAGCACGAACGCAACGTGCGGCTGTTCCTGCTCCTGCTCTCGGGCCTGCGAGCGCTGGAGGCCCGGCCCGCCGATGCGGCCGCCGTCGCCGAGAGCTTCCTGCTCAAGCTCCTGTCCGTCTCGGGGTTCCACCCCAGCCTCTCGGCCTGCGCGGTGTGCGGGACCCCTGGGCCGCTCGGGTGGTTCTCGTCCTCCCAGGGCGGTGTGGTGTGCGACGGGTGCGCCGAGCACGACGCGGGGCACGTATCGGACGGGGCCGTGCGCTGGCTCGACGACCTCGCCCGGGTCGATCTGGGCTCGGCGGGCGAACTGGTGCCCGCGCTCGACGTCCGGCGCGAGGGACGGGCCATGCTGTACGGGTTCGCCGAATACCACCTGGAGCGCCGGATGCGCAGCCTCACCCTGCTGGTCCGGTGAGCCGATGAGCGTTCCATGAGCTACCTCTCCGATCTCGACCTGGACCGGCTGCCCAGACACGTGGCGATCGTCATGGACGGCAACGGCCGGTGGGCCAAGCAGCGGGGCCTCCCCAGGACGGAAGGCCACGAGGCCGGCGAGGAGGCCTTATACGACGTCGTGTTGGGGGCGCTCGACATCGGCCTGCCGAACCTGACCGTCTACGCGTTCTCCACCGAGAACTGGAAACGCCCCCCGTCCGAGGTGCAGTTCCTGATCCACTTCAACCGGACCCTGCTCCACCGGCGGCGCGACGAGCTGCACCGGCTGGGCTGCCGGATCCGGTTCACCGGCCGGAGGGAGGATTGGCGCATCCCCAAGCTGGTGCTCCGGGACATGGAGGTTGCCGAGGAGCTCACCCGGGACAACCGGCGGATGACGCTGACCATCGCGTTCAACTACGGCGGGCGAACCGAGATCGTCGACGCGGTCAAGCACCTGATGGCCGACCACGACCGGGGAAGGCTGAAGGCCCGCCGGATCACCCCGGACAGCATCACCTCCCGCCTGTACCACCCCGACATGCCGGACCCCGACCTGCTGATCAGGACCGGTGGGGAGATGCGGATCTCCAACTTCCTGCTCTGGCAGTCCGCCTACGCCGAGCTGTGGTTCACCCCGGTGTACTGGCCGGACTTCAACCGCGAGAACCTGTACGAGGCGATCCGCGACTACCAGAAGCGAGATCGCCGGTTCGGCCGGGTGGAGGACCAGTAACCCGACCCCTCGGCTCGTCGGAGCGTGGGCCTATCATCCGAGCGACGATGGCCGTCTACTTCGCCTACGGCGCCAACATGGACGCCCAGCACATGCACGGGCGGGTCCCGGGTGCCCGCGCGCTCGGTCCCGGTCGGCTGGACGGGTTCCGCCTCGCCTTCAGCGTCTACTCGACGGAGTGGGAGGGTGGAGCGGCGAACCTCGAGCTGGACCAGGACGCCCACGTGTGGGGCGTGCTCTGGGAGGTTCCCGACGACCAGCTCCAGGGGCTGGACGCCTACCAGGGCCACCCCACGTTCTTCCGGCGGGAGGACGTGTCGGTCCAGGGCCCGGGTGGTCCGGTGATCGCCTGGACCTATCGCGTGGCGCACCAGGAGCGCGCCTACGTGCGTCCGACGGAGGCCTACCTCAACCGCCTCCGTTCGGCCGTCCGCGTTCACGGGCTGCCGCCCGAGGCGCTCGAGGACATCGATCGGGCGGCGGGTCCTCCGCATCCCACCATCTCGACCTGAGGGGCGCCGACAGGTCCGATTCCATCGACGACTGAAGTACGCCGATTGCCGGAGGACACTCCTTGCAATCCCCGAGGGCAGGCGTATAACACCTCTGGGGGGATAGGTCGTGCTGAGGCTCGCAGGACTCGCACTGGGTGGGTTGGTGCTGGCGAACGCGCTGTTCGTCATCGTCATCGAAACGGTCCGGCGGCTGGTGGCGCGCCGTCGATGGGGCGAGCGCTCGTACTCGATCGACTATCCGTCGCAGGCCGGTGGCCGCACCGGTCCCAGGTCGCGCGTTTCGTCCATCGAATCTCCAACTCGCCGCTAGCGGGGACTGGCGAGGGCGGCCGGTATCATGGGCCGCACGCCAGCGGCCGCATCCAGCGGCCGGGAAAGGACCTCCCAGGGCGGTGGCCGATCTCATGGACGCGCTCACCTCGCTCGCCAAGCGGCGAGGCATCGTCTTCCCCTCGAGCGAGATCTACGGTGGCCTGCGTTCGTCGTGGGACTACGGGCCGCTCGGCGTGGAGCTCCGGCGCAACATCCGGAACGCGTGGTGGCGGGCGATGGTCCAGGTCCGGGACGAGGTGGTCGGGCTGGAGGCCTCCATCATCATGTCCTCGCGGGTGTGGGAGGCAAGCGGGCATGTCGCCGGGTTCTCGGACCCGTTGGTCGAGTGCCTGAGCTGCCATCAGCGCTTCCGTGAGGACCACGTTCCGGTCTCGAAGGAAGGACTGGCCACGTGTCCGAACTGCGGGCAGCACGGGTTCACCGCCCCCCGGCAGTTCAACCTCATGTTCAAGACCCACATGGGCCCGGTGGAGGACGAGGCCGCGGTGGTCTACCTCCGCCCGGAGACCGCTCAGGGGATGTTCGTGGACTACCGGACGGTCCAGCAGTCGAACCGGCTGAAGGTGCCGTTCGGGATCGCTCAGATCGGCCGGTCGTTCCGCAACGAGATCACCCCCGGGAACTTCATCTTCCGAACCCGCGAGTTCGAGCAGATGGAGATGGAGTTCTTCGTCGAGCCGGGGACAGACCAGGAGTGGTTCGAGTACTGGTTGGACCAGCGGCTCCAGTGGTTCCTCGACCTGGGCGTGCGCCGGGACAAGCTCCGGCTTCGTCCCCACGAGCCCGACGAGCTGGCCCATTACGCGAAGGCGGCCACCGACATCGAGTACGAGTTCCCGTTCGGGTGGTCAGAGCTCGAGGGGATCGCCAACCGGCAGGACTACGACCTGCGCCAGCACCAGGAGCTCTCCGGCGAGGACCTCACCTACTACGACCAGGAGCACGACCGGCGGTACCTGCCGTACGTGGTCGAGCCGGCGCTCGGCGTGGATCGGGCGCTGTTGGTGTTCCTGCTGGACGCGTACCGAGTCGACCAGGCCCCGAGCGCGAAAGGGGAGATGGAGAAGCGCAGCGTGCTTGCGCTGCACCGTGACCTGGCTCCCATCAAGGTGGCGGTCCTTCCCCTGTCCCGGAACGACGCCCTGGTCCCCGAAGCCCGTGGCGTGCACGAGCTGGTCAAGGGGCGGTGGATGACCTCCTACGACGACGCGGGGGCGATCGGGCGACGGTACCGGCGCCAGGACGAGGTCGGCACACCCTTCTGCGTCACCGTCGACTTCGAGACGCTCACCGACCGGCAGGTCACGGTGCGCGAGCGAGACAGCATGGCCCAGGACCGGGTGGCCATCGACAAGCTGGTCGACTACCTCGAGGAGCGGCTGTCCTGAGCCGGCCCGCGGTCCGGTCCGGCCTGCGCGGGACCCTCTCGCTGTCGGCTTTCCAGCGCCTGGTCGCGGCGTTCCTGTTGCTGATCGGAGCGGCCTTCGCGGCCGCGCTCGGACAGCTCACGGCCAGGGCCGTGGGGCTGTGGCTGTCGATGGGGTTCTCCGCTGGCACGGTCGTGGCCACGATCGCCTCGGTGGCGTCGCGACGCGAATGAGGGGTGGGCGGGGCCGGGCCATCCTGGTCGTGATGGCGCTCGGCCTGGCGAGCTGCACCGCCAGCGCCCCCTGTCTCGTTCCGACCACGTTGCCGCCGTCCACGTCGGCTCCCGCAGGGGCGGGTGCCCCGAGCAGCCTGGGCCTGGCGGGAGACCCGCTCTGCAATGGCCAGACATCCTCACCGTCGAGTGCCTCCCCGCCGACGGGGGAGACCCTCCCACCTTCGATCGCGGCGGTGGCTGAACAGATCCAGCTGGTCCGGGAGCTGCGGTTCGAGCACCCCGTGGCGCCCGAACCCGTGTCCCGAGAGCGGCTGAGCGCGTTCCTGTCCGACAGCCTGCAGCGGGACTTCCCCCCGGACCTCGCCCACCGCGAGTCGCTGGCATGGGCGGCGATCGGGGTGATCCCCGACGGGACCGATCTCCTCCAGGTGGTGAAGGACTTCAGCTCCAGCCAGGTGATCGGCGTCTACGACAGCCGGGCGAAGCGCCTGCTGTTCATCGGGTCGCCCTCGCCCTCGCCCCTGGAGCGGTTCGTGCTGTCCCACGAGCTGACCCACGCGCTGGACGACCAGCACTTCAACCTGGGAACGCTGGATACCCTGGCGAACACGTGCCAGGACGACCGCCAGGAGGCGTTCCTTGCCCTGGCTGAGGGCGACGCCGTTGTGTCCTCGCTGGCGTGGGCCCGGGCGAACCTCTCACCGGACGAGCTGGGGCCGCTGCAGCAGGAGGCCGGCGCCGCGCCCGCGGCGCCGGCCTCCGTCCCGCCCTTCGTCTCTCAGATGCTGGAGTTCCCCTACCCGAATGGCGAGGCCTTCGTCACCGCGCTGCAAGCCAGGGGTGGGGAGGCGGCCGTCGACCGGGCCTTCCGGGATCCGCCCCTGTCCACCGAGCAGATCCTGCATCCGGGCAGATACCCGAGCGACGCACCGCAGGCGGTGGCGGTCCCTGACCTCGGCCCGGGCCTCGGGTCGGGGTGGAGCGAGATCGACGTCGAGCAGGTCGGTGAGGGCTTCCTGCGGCTGATGCTCGGCCTGCGCGAATCGGACGCCGTGTCGAGCGACGCGGCGGGCGGGTGGGACGGCGGTCAGTTCCGGGCCTGGGCGAACGGAGACCGGGTGGCCGTGGAGATGGACACGGTCTGGGACTCGCGCGGCGACGCCGACCAGTTCGCGCAAGCCCTGCGGACGTGGTCGACCGGCCGATCGACAGTCGTCACCGAGGACGGGTCCCGGGTTCGCGCGCTGTTCGCCTCCGATCCGACGACCCTCGACGCCCTCCGTCTCGCTGCCGGCGTCTGACCCGCCCGAGCTCAGCTGGTCGGACGATTGGCCGCGGGCGATCCCGGGGGACTGAACACCCCCAGCACCTTCAGGACGTCCCCTCCGGTGTTCTCCAGACAGTGCGGCTCACCCGGTGGGAGGAAGATGCTCGTCCCGGCCGGGACGGGTTCGTCAACCTCTCCGGCGTGCAAGATCCCCTGACCGGCGACCACGTAGATCGCCTCCTCGTAGGTGTGGGTGTGGGGTGGCGCCTGGCTCCTGACGATGAACCCCACGAATTGCGTGACGTTGCGCGCCCCACGCGTCGGGTCCAGCAGCACCTTGAACGTGCGATCCTCGCCCGCCGGCTCGGACGCCACCTCCCGCTCGTCGACGACCGTGAGCGGCCCGGACCGTGCCTCCAGGGTGAAGGCCCCCTCGAAGGGCGGAGGGGACAGGACCGACACCACCAGCAGGTCGTCGTCGCCCGTGTTCATCACATACGCCGGCACCTTCGGGCCCACCAGGACGGCCAGTCCCGGACGGAGATCGATGCGTCGCCGGTCGAACCGGGACACCAGCGTGCCGGTGCCCTCGGCCACGTACAGGGCGTCATCGGCGCCGAAGTGCCCGACCCACCCGCTGGCCCCCGGGGAGAACCCGAGCACTCGCTGGACCAGCTGATCGCTTCCCACTCCCGCATGGATCCGGATCTCGGCGGACGCCTGGGGGCCGCGCAGGCGCCGTGGCTGTTCTCCCGGAACGACCTCTCCTTCCCGAATGACCCGGACCCCGGCCATCCTCCTAGCGCGGCACGAGGGCCGCCGCCCGCACCGGGCTGCCCGAGCCTCCGACCAGCTTCAGCGGGAAGGCCAGGAACACCGCGCCGATCGGGGGAAGCTTGTCGAGGTTCGCCAGCTGCGGGACGCCATACTTCCCCGACCCGAGCATGAAGGAATGCACGGGGAAGGCCGGATCGAACGCGTAGGCCTGTCCTGCATCGGTCCCCACGGTCTCGGTCCCGATGCCCACGATGGGGGTCTCCTCGGCCAGCCACTGCGCGCAGTCGACGGCGATCCCCGGCGTGTGGGGCCCCCGCTCGTCCGCGTTCAGGAACGCCTCCTGGTCCTGGGCGCGAGCGTCCCACCCGGTCCGGTACAGCAGCCAGCCGCCTTGCGGAAGGGTCCCGTGCTCGGCCTCGAATGCCCGCACGTCGTCGATGGTGAGCAGGTAGTCGGGGTTCGCGGCGACCTGCTCGGCCTTGTCGATCACCGCGGCGGGACCGATCAACCGGGACACCGGAACCTGGGATGCATCATCTCGATCCTTGCCGGTGGCCCAGTGGATCGGCGCATCGAAGTGGGTCCCGACGTGCTCGCCCCCCTCGAACCAGTTCCAGTACCACGCCGGCCCCCGTTCGTCGTAATGGCTGATCTCGTGGGTGCTCCACCCGGGCGTGTTGGCGAACGGTGGCGGCAGCATGATGATCGGCGTCGTCTCCGACAGAGGTTGGGTCAGGTCCACCACCTCCACCGATCCGGAGGCGATCGCTTCGACCAGCGTCGAGAGGGCGTCTGCCATGCGGCGCTCCTTTCAGGGCTCGGACACGCGGAGGGCGCGGGCGAACTCGAACCGGTTCTCCAGCAGGTGCAGGTCCATGTGGAAGCTGGTCGGGCCGACCTCCTCCACCTTGGCCACCACGCAGGCCAGGTGGTCGGACCCCATGGCGCCCCGAGCCGCCTTCGTGAACGCGTCGAGGTCGTCCACCATCGTGGCGTCCTGGATGCCGGCTCCCCGCGCGATCGCCGCGAGGTCGGATCCCGTCGAGGTGGCGGTGGGGAAGCCGCCCACGGAGAGCAGGCTCTCGTTGTCGAACACGAGGTGGGCCAGGTTGGGTGGGGCGTAGCGAGCGAGCGTGGTGAGCCCGCCGAGGTTCATCAGGACCGACCCATCGCCATCGATGACCGCCACCCTGCGCTCGGGCTGGGCCAGGGCGATCCCCAGGCCCATCGAGGAGGCCAGGCCCATGGCGTGCTCCAGGTAGAAGAAGTTCGGCCGGTGGCCCAGCGAGTACAGCTCGACGGCCACCGCGCCCATGATGGTCACCACCGCGCACTCCGCCAGGTCGTCGTAGATGGCCTCGAGGCAGTCGATCCGCCTCACGGCGGCGGCTCCTCCCACATCAGCGAGCGGCCGAGGAGCAACGCGACGGGTGACAGGGACGCGTTCGCCACCGTCACCGCCCGGGCCACCTTCGTCTCGACCTCGTCCGGTGCGGTGAGGTCATCGCGGACGATGGTCAAGGCATCGAGCACCCGGCGGGTGAACTTGCCACCCTCGGTCTGCCACGGATCGCGCTCGCCCAGGTGGCCCCGGTCGCTGATCAGCATGACCCGCGGGATCTTGTACAGCATGGCCCCGGAGACGATGCCGTTGATCGCGGCCAGGAACCCGTGGTTCTGCATGAGCATCGCGGACGTCCATCCGGCGAGGTGGGCGCCCATCGAGACGCCCACGCCCTCCTCTTCCTTGGCCAGGCGGACCAGGGCCATCTCGGGGTCGTCCTCGGCCAGCCGGATCAGGTGGACCAGCCAGGTCTCGGGAAGGGCCGAGACCAGTCGGATGCCCGAGGCCTTCAGGGCCTCGTAGACGACCTTCGAATTGGCCTCGGAGACCGGCATCGGGCCAGCCTACCGGAGTCTCCCGGGCGGCGATGACTAGACTGGATCGCTCACGCGCGAGGAGAGGAACCGATGGCATCGACCACGTTCGTCTACGACTTCAACGAAGGCAACAGGGACATGAAGGACCTCCTGGGGGGCAAGGGGGCGAACCTGGCCGAGATGACCAACATCGGCCTGCCCGTCCCACCCGGATTCACCATCACCACCGAGGCCTGCCTGGCCTACCTCAGGGAAGGCCACGTCCCGGATGGCCTGATGGAGGCGTGCGACGAGCACCTCCGGGCCCTCGAGGAGGCCATGGGCAAGCGTCTCGGGGAGGCCGGCGACCCCCTGCTGGTCAGCGTTCGCTCGGGTGCCAAGTTCTCGATGCCGGGGATGATGGACACCGTCCTCAACCTGGGGCTGAACGACGAGTCCGTCCAGGGCCTGGCCAAGCAGTCGAACGACGAGCGGTTCGCCTGGGACTCCTACCGCCGGTTCGTCCAGATGTTCGGCAAGATCGTCCTGGACATCCCTGCCGACCGCTTCGAGGAGAAGCTCGACCAGGCCAAGGAACGCAAGGGCGAGAGGGCGAAGGACACCGACCTCGACGCCCGCGACCTCGAGGGCCTGACGGCCGAGTTCAAGCAGATCGTCAAGGCCGAGACGGGGGAGGATTTCCCACAGGACCCCCGGGCCCAGCTGGAGAAGGCGATCGAGGCGGTGTTCCGATCCTGGAACGGGGCCCGGGCGGTGGCCTACCGGCGGCAGAACAAGATCTCCGACGACCTCGGCACGGCGGTGAACATCGTGGCCATGGTCTTCGGCAACCTGGGAGAGGACTCCGGCACCGGGGTGGCGTTCACCCGGGATCCCGCCACGGGGGAGACGGCCCCCTACGGCGACTACCTGCCCAACGCCCAGGGCGAGGACGTCGTCGCGGGCATCCGCAACACCCTCAAGCTCACGGAGCTCGCCGAGCTCGACCCGAAGTCCTGGGCCGAGCTGAAGGCGGGGATGGTCACGCTGGAGCAGCACTACCGCGACATGTGCGACATCGAGTTCACCATCGAGCGCGGGAAGCTGTGGTTCCTCCAGACCCGCGTGGGCAAGCGCACCGCGTTCGCCGAATGGGTCATGGCCTTCGACATGTGGCAGGAGGGGTTGATCTCCCGCGACGAGGGCCTGCTCCGCCTCGACGCCAACCGGCTGGAGCAGCTGTTCAAGCCGGTGATCAAGCGGGAGCTCAAGGAGCGCGAGCAACCCGCAACCAGAGGATTGAACGCGTCCCCGGGTGCGGCCGTGGGCCGGGTCGTGTTCACCGCCGACGCCGCCGAAGAGTGGGCGGGTCGCGGCGAGAAGGTCATCCTGGTCCGCCGGGAGACCACTCCCGACGACTACCACGGCATGATCAGGTCCCAGGGCATCCTGACCAGCGCGGGCGGGACGAACTCGCACGCGGCGGTGGTCGCCCGGGGCGAGGGGATCCCGGCCGTATGCGGGGCGGACGAGATCCGGATCCAGCGGGGGGCCAGCGCCTTCACCGTGAATGGGACCAAGGTCACCGAAGGCGACTGGGTCACCATCGACGGGACGGATGGGACGGTGTACCTCGCCCAACTCGAGACCGAGGATCCGCCGTTGAAGAAGGCGGCGGAAGGCGATGCGGCGGCGCGTGAGGAGAAGATCTGGAAGGCGTTCCAAGCCATCATGGAGCGTGCCGATGAGGCCCGGCGCCTTGGGGTTCGGGCCAATGCCGACACACCCGAGCAGGCGGCGAACGCCCGGGCGCGCGGGGCCCAGGGCATCGGCCTGTGCCGGACCGAGCACATGTTCCTGGGCGAGGAGCGCGTGGCCGCCGTCCGCAAGATGATCTTCGCCGACACCCCCGAGGGGGAGCAGGAGGCCTACGACGCGCTCATGCCCCTGCAGCGTGGGGACTTCGTCGGGATCTTCGAGGCGATGGATGGCCTTCCCGTCACCGTTCGCCTGCTGGATCCTCCCCTTCACGAGTTCCTGCCCAATCAAGTGGACCTCGCCGTCGCGGTCGCGGTGGCAGAGGAGAAGGGCGAGTCCATCGCGGTGGTGCGGGGAGAGAAGCTCGACCTGGAGGAGGCCCGGCGCGTCCTTCGCAAGGTCGAGGAGCTCCACGAGGACAACCCCATGCTGGGGCTCCGCGGGCTTCGGCTGGGCATCGTCAAGCCCGGCCTCTACGCCATGCAGGTCAGGGCCATCGTCGAGGCCGCCTGCGACCGCCTGGAGGCGGGGGGCCACCCGGACGTGGAGATCATGATCCCCCTGACGGCGACGCGGGAGGAGCTCCGGCAGATGCGCGAGGAGCTCGAGCCGGTGGCGGCCAAGGTCCTCGCGGACCGCGGGGTCGACCTGCACATCCTGTTCGGCACCATGGTCGAGCTCCCCAGAGCGTGTGTCGTGGCCGGGCAGATCGCTGAGGTGGCCGACTTCTTCTCGTTCGGGACCAACGACCTGACCCAGACGACGTTCGGCTTCTCCCGGGACGACATCGGAAAGTTCCTGGGCATGTACGAGGAGCGCAAGCTGGTGCCGGCCAACCCCTTCGTGACCATCGACCGGCCCGGCGTGGGCGCGCTCATGTCGCTGGCGGTGGAGCGAGGGCGGGCGGCGAACGCCGAGCTGCACCTGGGGATCTGCGGCGAGCACGGGGGGGACCCCGCGTCGGTTGAGTTCTGCCACGAGATCGGCCTGGACTACGTGTCCTGCTCGCCGTTTCGCGTGGAGACGGCCCGGCTGGCCGCCGGCCAGGCAGCCCTCGGGAAGAGCGACCAGGCCTCGAAGTAGGTCGGGGAGAAATCCCCCGGCGTCTCCCCCGGAATCCCCCGTCTTGGCGATGCGAACATACGTTCGCATTCTGTAGCGTGCCCACCTAGTCCCGCACCCTTCCGGCGGGGATCACCTTCCACCTTCCCGGTGGATCGGTTCCCTTCCCGAGGAGGTGTGTGATCCCTGTCTCTTATACACATCTCCGAGCCCACGAGACATTGATA
>JBKPBM010000167.1:0-2879 GCA_046744325.1 Actinomycetota bacterium
CTGGGGACCTCGTTCGGAAGAGGCGGCGCCACCACGTTCCAGCAGGACCTGGCCAACTCCGACTGCATCGTCATCCAGGGCTCGAACATGGCCGAGGCGCACCCGGTCGGGTTCCGGTGGCCGATGGAGGCCAAGCGCCGGGGCGCCACGATCATCCACGTGGACCCTCGGTTCACCCGGACCAGCGCCATGGCCGACATCCACGTGCCCATCCGGCCCGGGTCGGACATCGCCTTCCTGGGCGGGATCGTCAACTACATCTTCGAGCACGAGGCGTACTTCAGGGACTACGTGGTTGCGTACACGAACGCGCCGGTGATTCTGGAGGACGGCTACCAGGGGCCGGATGAGCTGGACGGGCTGTTCAGCGGGTGGAACAAGGAGCAGGGCGTCTACGACATCCGCACGTGGCAGTACAAGGGGGCGCCGATCAACGCCTCGGCCGGCGATATCCAGATGGCCACGGAGCAGGGCATGGCCCAGGCCGGCGAGGGCTCGGGCGGGGCGATCGCCAACCAGGAGCACCGCGACGAGAACCTCCAGGACCCCAACTGCATCTTCCAGGTGGTCCGGCGGCACTACGCGCGGTACACGCCCGAGATGGTCGAGCAGGTCTGCGGCACGCCTCGCGATCTCTTCCTGAAGGTGTGCGAGACCCTGTGCGCGAACTCCGGAAGGGACCGGACGTCCGCGTTCGTGTACTCGGTGGGGTGGACCCAGCACTCGGTCGGCGTGCAGTACATCCGGACCGCGGCGATCATCCAGCTCCTGCTGGGGAACATCGGCAGGCCAGGCGGGGGGATCATGGCCCTGCGCGGCCACGCGTCGATCCAGGGCTCGACCGACATCCCCACGCTGTTCGACCTCCTCCCCGGGTACATCCCGATGCCCAAGGCGAAGAGCGACCAGACGTTCGAGAAGTACCTCCAGAACACCGGGTCGCGGTCGGGCCTGTGGACGCAGTTCCCGAAGTACATCGTGTCGTTGCTGAAGGCGTGGTTCGGCGACACCGCGACGGCGGAGAACGAGTGGTCCTTCGACCGCCTGCCGCGTCTGACAGGCGACCACTCGCACATGACCACGGTGGCCGACATGGCCGACGGGGAGCTCGCCGGGTACTTCGTGATGGGCGAGAACCCGGCGGTCGGGTCGATGCATGGGGCGCTGCAGCGCAAGGGGCTCCGTGAATTGGAGTGGCTGGTCGTGCGGGACTTCGCCCCCACCGAGACCGCGGAGTTCTGGCGCGACGCCCCCGAGATCCACCGGGGCGAGGTCCGGCCGGAGGACATCGGCACGGAGGTGTTCTTCTTTCCCGCGGCCACGCACACGGAGAAGGACGGGACGTTCACGAACACCCAGCGCCTGCTGCAGTGGCACCACAAGGCGGTCGAGGCGCCGGGCGACTGCCGGAGCGACCTGTGGTTCGTGTACCACCTGGGACGGCGGCTCAAAGCGTTGTACGGCCGGTCCCGGAAGGCGCGTGACCGGGCCATCCGAGACCTGACCTGGGATTACCCGACGGAGGGCGAGCACCTGGAGCCTCATGTCGAATCGGTGCTGGCCGAGATCAACGGGTGGACGGTGGCCGATCGCAGGCCGGTGGGGAGCTACCTGGACCTGAAGGACGATGGCTCCACCGCGGCGGGGTGCTGGATCTATTCGGGCTGCTACAAGGACGGGGTCAACCAGCCGGCCAGGCGCAGGCCCGGGCAGGACCAGAACTGGGTGGCGCCCGAGTGGGGATGGGCCTGGCCGGCCAACCGCCGGATCATGTACAACCGCGCCTCCGCGGACCCGGACGGGAAGCCGTGGTCCGAGCGCAAGAAGTACGTGTGGTGGGACGCCGCGCAGGGGAGATGGACCGGGTTCGACGACCCCGACTTCATCCCGGACCGGGAACCCTCCTATCGGCCGACGGAAGACGCCGAGGGGCTGGACACCATCTCCGGGATCGACCCGTTCATCCGGCAGGCCGACGGGAAGGGATGGCTGTTCGCCCCGAGCGGGCTGCTCGACGGCCCCCTCCCCACCCACTACGAGCCGCAGGAGTCTCCGGTGGAGAACCTCCTGTACGGGCAGCAGTGCAACCCCGCACGGGTCGAATACGACCGAAGGGACAACCCGTACCACCGGGCGTTCGACGACCCTCGGTTCCCCTACGCCGTCACCACCTACCGCCTGACCGAGCACCACACGGCCGGCGGCATGACGCGCTGGCTGTCGTGGCTGGCCGAGCTGCAGCCGGAGATGTTCTGCGAGGTCTCCCCGGGCCTGGCCGCCGAAAAGGGCCTGACGAATGGGGGCTGGGCCACGGTGACCACCGCGCGCGCGGAGATCGAGTGTCGGGTCCTGGTCACCTCGCGCATCCCCGACCTGAAGGTGAAGGGCCGGACCATCCGGCAGATCGGCCTCCCCTACCACTGGGGCGGGCGCGGACTGGTCACCGGCGACACCACCAACGAGCTGATCTCGTTCGTGGCCGACCCGAACGTGCACATCCAGGAGTCGAAGGCCCTGACGGGCAACATCGAGCCCGGGCGGCGGAGCCGAGGGAGGCGGGTCGTCACAAGCGGCGAGCTGGCCACGCCGGTGCCCCACGGCGGTGGCGCCCGGCGTGACCTCGAGGCCGTGGGCGAGCGTCCGCGGGGACCCCACGGGGTCGAGGAGCCGGCCCCGAAGGAGGGCGAGCAGACGTGAGCGTCGGGTTCTTCACCGACACCACCGTCTGCATCGGGTGCAAGGCGTGCGAGGTCGCATGCAAGGAGTGGAATCAGCTGCCCGACGACGGCCTGGTCTTCACGGGCATGTCGTACGACAACACCGTGTCGCTGGGGGCGTCGACGTGGCGGCACGTGGAGTTCATCGAACGCCCGGTGGCC
>JBKPBM010000257.1:0-2944 GCA_046744325.1 Actinomycetota bacterium
CTTCTCCATGCAGCGGCAAGGCCAGCTGGAGTCGGTGAATATCGGGACCGACTCGCTCACCTGGACCACCAAGAACCATCAGCAGTTCAAGGCCACGCTGCCGCCGGGCTACGATCCGACCGCGCTCACCCAGCAGCTGGCCAACCAGGGCGTCCAGGTCACCGGCACCCAGCCCAGCCCGTGGCTGGGGATCCTGCTGCAGTGGATCCTGCCGATCCTCCTGCTGGTCGCCCTGTGGATGTTCCTGCTCCGGCGGATGGCCGGAGGAGGCGCCGCCTCCGCCCTGAACCTCGGCAAGAACAAGGTCAAGATCTACGACCGCAAGGAGATGAAGACCACCTTCGGCGACGTGGCCGGCCTGGACGAGGCGGTCGAGGAGCTGAAGGAGATCGTGGAGTTCCTCCGCACGCCGAAGAAGTACCAGCGGCTGGGCGGGCGGATCCCCAAGGGCGTCCTGCTCCTGGGGCCACCGGGATGTGGCAAGACGCTCCTGGCCAGGGCCGTGGCCGGCGAGGCCGCCGTGCCGTTCTTCTTCATGTCGGGCTCGGAGTTCGTGGAGATGTTCGTCGGCCTCGGTGCCGCCCGGGTTCGCGAGCTGTTCCAGCAGGCGAAGGAGAAGGCACCGTGCCTGGTGTTCCTGGACGAGCTGGACACCATCGGCAAGTCCCGGGCCGGAGCCCTCGGCGGCTCTTTCGGATCACATGACGAGCGCGAGCAGACCCTGAACCAACTGCTGGTCGAGATGGACGGATTCGACTCGTCCAAGGGCGTGATCCTGATGGCCGCCACCAACCGCGCAGACGTCCTGGACGTGGCGCTGCTCCGGCCGGGCCGGTTCGACCGGCAGGTCGTGGTGGACCGCCCCGACCTGCGCGGGCGCGACGCCATCCTCAAGGTCCACACGCGCGGCGTCGCCCTGGACCGGTCGGTCGACCTCCACGTGCTGGCGGCCAGGACGCCGGGCTTCACCGGGGCCGATCTGGCCAACGTGGTGAACGAGGCGGCGCTGCTGGCGGCGCGGCGGGAGAAGAACTCGGTCGAGATGGACGAGCTGGAGGAGGCCATCGACCGGACCGTGGCCGGCCTGGAGCGCAAGAGCCGGGTGATGTCGGAGAAGGAGAAGGTCCGGGTGGCGGCCCACGAGATGGGACATGCCCTGGCCGCCCTTCGCTCCAAGAACATCGACCCGGTCCACCGGGTGACCATCATTCCCCGCGGGGCGGGCGCCCTGGGGATCACGATGACCCGTCCCCTCGAGGACCGCTACCTCATGACCGAGCCGGAGCTGTTCGACCGCCTGGTCTTCGCGATGGGCGGGCGCGTGGCCGAGGAGCTCGTGTTCGACGAGATCTCCACGGGGGCCCAGAACGACCTGCAACAGGCCACCGACATCGCCCGGGCCATGGTGGTCGAGTTCGGGATGAGCCCGAAGCTGGGGCCGGTCTCCTATGGATCCGACGGCTTCCGAGGCCGTTCCCTGTTTCCCGGCGACCGGCCGGAGGTCTCCGAGGAGACGGCCCGCCGGGTCGACGAGGAGGTCGCGCGGCTCCTGGGCGAGGCCCACGACCAGGCGCGAACCATCCTGGAGAAGGACCGGGACCTCCTGGACCGGCTCGCGGGCGTGCTGGTCGAGCGTGAGGTCATCGAGGGCAAGCAGCTCCGGCGCTATGTCGACGGCGAGGAGCCCATCCCCACCAAGGACGAGCTGTCGAAGGAGGCCGAGCAGAAGCGCGAGGCCAACGGGCAGACCGACCACGTCCCCGCGGGGCCCGAGCTGATCTCGCCGCACCTCACCGAGGCCCAGGAAACCGAGGGGGTCCACATCCCGGCGCGCCCGGACTAGCCGGGAGTTCGCCCGCCAAAACCGCGCGACACGAGAAGATCGGTTCGCCCCCGCCACCGGTCCAGGAACCGGTAGAAGTTCCGTTTGGATAGACGGCGGCGCTGCTCCTCGGGGGTGGACGCCCACGCGCGGTGCTCGTGCCGCGTCACCTGGATCGGCGTCACCGTGCACCGCAGTCCCCGCGCCTTGATCTGGAACGACAGCTCGATGTCGGCCGTGCGGTAGAACCGGAAGCCTTCGTCGAAGCGCAGGCCGTCCGACAGCAGATCGCGGCGAACGGCGATGAGGTAGGCCTCCACGGCATCCACCTCCGGACCTTCGGAATCCCGGAACTCGTGCAGGTCGTCCGAGACGATCCCGAATGGTCCCGTGAGGCCCACGCGCGGGTCGCGCAGGGCTTCGATGAGTGGCCCGGCGACGTCGCCGATCGCCTCGACCGAGCCATCCACCACGGCGACCACCCGCCCACGTGACCGGATCAGGCCGGCGTTGCGGGCCGCGCCCCAGCCGGTGCCAGGTTCGAGCCGGATGGTCTCGGGCCCACCCGGCCAGCGCTCTTCGCCCGGCTCCTGGCGGACGTCCACGATCACGTGCTGGATGGCCCAGCCGCCCCGATGGCGTTCGACGGACTCGATCCCCCGGCGGATGTCCTGCGGCCACCCCTCCACCAGCCAGTGCAGCGAGAGGTCGAACTGGGGGGGCTCGCCGAGCGCGCTTGGCACGTCGGCGGGCCGAAGCGGTGGCTCGGGCCCAGCGCGCTCGGCGACCCCCACCCGCGGCCCTTCGGGCGTGTCCTCGATGTCGTAGCCCGCCTCGCGGATCCGTTCGCGCAGCGTGTCCGCGGCGGCGAAGTCCCGGCGGGCCCGGGCGGCCTCGCGTTCGTCCACCAATCGCCGGATCTCCTCGGGAACGCTCACGCGGGAGCCCCCGAGCCCACGCGCTCAACGCGATCGATGAACGCGAGGACGGCCCTGTCCGCCTCGGCCGGCTGCTCCGAGTGGTAGACGTGCCCGGCCCCCTCCAGCAGGACGAGCTCCGCGCCGGGGATGGCCCGGGCGAGGCGCCTGGCGTTCTCCACCGGAACGACCCGGTCCTCGGTTC
>JBKPBM010000229.1:0-3423 GCA_046744325.1 Actinomycetota bacterium
GGACTGACCCCTACAATTCAGGCCATGCCCAGCTCACGCCCCGCGAAGCTCCGACCCGTCAAGGAGCCCGAAGCCCAGCGCATCGATCCCTCCGGCAAGATCCGGCTGACGGCTGATCGGATCCTGGTCCGGGTTCCGGACGAAAGCGAGCGCCGGTCGAAGGGTGGCCTGGTGATCCCGGCCACAGCGGCGAGCCCGATCCGTCGGTGCGTGTGGTCCGACGTGGTGCTGGTGGGACCCGAGACTCGCAACATCAAGACCGGGGACCGCGTGCTGTTCATCCCCCAGACCGGGTTGGAGGTCGACTTCGAGGGCGAGGTGTTCCTGCTGCTCCGCGAGCGCGACGTCCAGGCCGTCGCCTCCGAGCGGGTCGATCGCCAGGCCGGCCAGTATCTCTAGTGGTGTGTCGCTGACATCGGCGGGCAGCCACAGGAGTCGTGGCGTTCAGCGGCCCGGCCAACACACGTGACGAACGTGGCCGTGCGACGCGAGCTGCTGCGGGGTCTCGGGCGGCTGAACGCGACGACCACGATCCTCCAGCGCGCTCGCCTGGCCGATCCGCTCGGCGGCATGTGGGAAGCCGCCGACGTGCAGTGGTGGTGGCGCCGCCCGCGGGTGACCGACGAGCTGGCGCTCCCGGTCTGGTTCGACGAGGTCGGCCCGGTGGCGGCTGCAGGGCTGACGGCCTGGGGCGACACCTGGCAAGCAGACGTCCTCGCCGTGCCGTCGGTCGTCGCCGAGGAAGACGTCTGGACTGCGACGTTGGAAGCCGCCGCCGAACATCGGGGCGAGGGACTCAAGGTGCTCGTGCGCGAGGACGATGCGCGGCTGGTGGACCTCGCCATCCAGAGTGGATTCGCGATGACCGACGCGTTGTCGGGCACCACATGGATGGACGCCGACCGGCGTCCACCGGTTGCGCAGGTCGATGGGTTCGCGATCGTCGATCGCGTGACACGCGAGGATCGTCCGCACCCGATGATTGCTCGCAACGGTCAACTGGTCGAGCGGCGGCTGCGACAGTGCTCGCTGTACGATCCGACGCTCGATCTGGCGGTCGAGGACGCGGATGGCAGGGTCGCCGGCTACGCGTTGTTCTGGTTCGACCACACGACGCTCGTCGGACTCCTAGAACCGATGCGCGTCGAGGACGAATACCAGCGACGCGGCCTCGCCCGCATGTTGCTGACGAACGGCCTCGATCGGCTCGCACGCAAGGGCGCACGGCGCCTGAAGGTCGGCTTCGAGACCGACGCAGCCCGCAACCTCTACCTCGGCGCCGGCTTCGTTCAGACGTCGATCGATCGGCTGCTCGTTCGACCGCCCCCGCACGAACAGCGCGGCCCTTTCGACCTTGCCGAAGATCAATCGGTATCGGGCCGTACTCCCAGGAGACTCATCCGGTAGAGAACCGCGGCGTCGCGTCCTTCCACGAGCTCGACGTCGTGGATGCCGCGGTCTCGGAGGTCGAGCCAGGCTTCCCCAAGCCAGGCCTCGGCCGATTCCTGATCGGCGAACGGTTCGGACGATCCAACCTCCTGTCCGTTCGCGTCGAGGTAGCGCCACACCACCGTCATCGAACCAACCGCGACAGGCGCCGGTCGGCCAGCACCTTCCCACCGGTCTGGCACGTCGGGCAGTACGTGATCTCGTGCGACTCGAACGAGACCCTCCGGAGCCCGTCGCCGCACACCGGACACGGCGTGCCGTAGCGACGATGCACGATGAAATGCTCGCCCAGCTTCGGGGGAAGCCCGGCGGGGCGTCGCCGCTCGGCCTCCAGGGCGTCGGTCAGGATCGAATGCACCGCGTCGAGGAGCCGCGTGCGTTCGTCCTCATGCATCGACACCAACGACCGGAACGGTGACAGCTTGGCTCGATGCAGGATGTCGTCCGCGTACCCCCGGCCGATCCCGGCCACCCGGCGCTGGTCCCGCAGAAAGGGATGGACCTGCCCGGTGTCCGACCCGTGAAGCAGCAGGGACTCGAACTCCGGGGAGAAAGGGTCGGGGCCGAGCTTCGCCAGCGGTCCGTCGTCGCCCGCGGCGACCACCCACCATCCCGCCTTGCGCTCGGTCCCGAACTCCTTGACCAGCAACGACGGATCACGGTCGAACCGGAGCCGGACCACCGCCCCCTTGGGCCGGGAAGCCGACGACGCCGGCTCGAACAGCATCCGCCCTCCCTGCGAAAGGTGCATCAGCATGCGCGGCGCCGAGCCCACCGGGTCGAAGGAGAACACCAGGAACTTGCCGCGGCGTCCGACCCCTGCCAGCGACCTCCCCACCAGCTCCTCGGGCGGCGGCGCGACGGTCTTCAGGGCGGAGAAGGACAGCGGGACGGCCTGGACCAGGCGCGCTCCGGCCAGCGCGGTCTCGATGCGCTCAGCCAGGGCCTGGACTTCGGGCAGTTCCGGCATGGCAGACGAGTCTATGGGCCGCGCGGCGAACGCCTACGGCTGGCCGATCACCCTCTGCACCGCCTCCAGCAGGGCCCGAAGCGTGAACGGCCGCCGAAGCTCGGCATCCACCGGCACCAGCACCAGCTTGCCAGTCTCCCCCTTGCCTGCCATGAACACGATCACCTTCAGGTCCTTCAACGACGGATCCCTGCGCACCGCCTTCAGCACGTCCCAGCCGTCCTCGTCGGGGAGATCCGAATCCAGGATCACCAGGTCGTACCGGCGCTGGCCCAGGGCGTTCAGGCCCTCATGCCCGCTGGGTGCCTCGTCCACGGCGTACCCGGCCACCTGCAGTCGAAGGACGGGTTGCCGGAGGTGTTCCGGACGGTGATCGATGAACAGGATCCGCTTCTTCGCCATGGCCGCGCGACCAAAGCGTACAGGCACCCGAGTTGACAGGCCTCGCGACGCCCACCTAGGGTAGGGCTCGGGCTGCTACGGCAGCCCATTGTCATGGGCAGGACCTGGACGAGATCTCGCGCCCGGACCGGCCGGCTCGTGGTGGCCACGGTCCTCGCCGTCTCCTCGACGGTCGTCCTGGCGACCGTGTCGTCGGCCCGGCCCACCCACCAGGATCTCGTCGCGGCGAAGGCCCACCTGGCCGATCTCGACCGGAACCTCTCGCTGCTGGTCGAACGGTACGACCAGGCGAAGATCGCGCTGGCCGCGACCGAGCAGCGCCTCTCCGACGCCCGGGCCCGCGCCACCCAGGCCCAGACCGACGCCGACCTGGCCCGCCGCGAGTTCTCCGCCCGGGCCTCCATCGCGTACGAAGGCGCGGGCTCTTCGCTCGATGTGCTGCTCGGCGCCACCTCCTACGCCGACTTCGCCGCCCGGATGGAGTTCGTCGGCACGATCACCCGCGAGGAGACCGACCTGGCGAACGAGGCGGACCGGACCCGGGTCGCCGCCCGGCTGGCCTCGGATCAGCTGGCCCGGACCGTGCACGACCGTTCGACCCT
>JBKPBM010000220.1:0-4657 GCA_046744325.1 Actinomycetota bacterium
GTTTGAGGACATCCTTCGCTTTGTCGAAGTCGCTCTTGCAGACCTTGCCGAGGGGGGTGTGGATGCACGGGTCGAACTGACGCTGGACGAGGTGTGGCGCCGTGGCAGGTCCCGCCCCGGTCTGCTGGATCACGTGAGCGAGCTCGTGCGCCAGGACGCTCATGCTCGAACGGGAGTGGCCCTGCGGGACAGCCTCCGCCAGGACCACATCGGATCCGACCGTGTAGGCGCGGGCGCCGACCGCCCGTGCGGACTGGGCCGCCCGCGTCCCGTCGTGGATCCGGACCCGGGAGAAATCGTGCCCGAGCCGGGACTCCATGGCGGTCCGGACCGTTGGCTCCAAGGGCCGGCCCGCCGAGCGAAGGACCTCCTCGACGATCGGGGGGGCGGTCGTCGGCGAGACCGAGCCGGCCGAGAGGCGCCGAACCGATCCCCCCGATCCGCTTCCACACGCGCCACACGGGGAGCGTCCGGCCGTTGCCGCCGCGGCCATGCGATCGGCCTCGTCCTCGAGCGGGTCGTGCGCCGCCCCCACCGCGAGCGATCGCTGGAGGAATCTCGGCCGGCAGGGCGTCGACCCCGACGATCGTTTCGGATCGGCTCTGGAGGGCTCGCGGATCAGTTCGGCGGTGGCCACCGCGCGCCAGCCTGCCTCTCGGGCGTCACGGCCGCGTTATCGCCGTATCACCAACGATCCGGGCCCACCTGGTCAGCGCGAGTGCGCGATGTGCCAATGCCGGGGCAGGATCAGCGCCTCGGCCTCCTCGGGACCCCACGACCCGGGCTGGTAGGTCTTCACCTGTGGCGGGCGATCCATGACCGGCATCAACAGCTCCCAGGCCCGCTCCACCTCGTCCTCCCGGGTGAACAGGGTGTGGTCGCCGCCCATCGCCTCCAGGATCAGCGTCTCGTAGGCCTCGATCAACGGGGTCCGGAAGGTCTGCCCGTAGTCGAAGTCGAGTGTGGCCCGGTCCAGCGCCAGGCCGACACCGGGCCGCTTCACGTTGAGGGCCATCGTGATGCCCTCGTCGGGCTGGACCCGGAACGTCAGGTGGTCGCGCCCGAGCGGCGTCGCGTCGGTGCCCCGGAACACGTTGTAGGGCACGTCGCGGAACGACAGCGACAGCTCGGTGACCTTCCGCGAGAGCTTCTTGCCTGTCCGCAGGAAGAACGGCACGCCGGCCCAGCGCCAGTTGTCGATCTCCACCGTCATCGCGGCGAACGTCTCGGCCTGGGAGTCCCTGGCCACTCCCTCCTCGTCCCGGTAGCCGGCGAACTGCCCCCGCACCACCTTGCGCGGATCGATCGGCCGGGCCGAGCGCAGCACCCGGACCTTCTCGTCGCGCAGGCGATTGGGCTCGAAGGACACCGGCGGCTCCATGGCCAGGAAGGTCATCACCTGGAACAGGTGGGTCTGGATCATGTCCCGGATCGTCCCGACCTGCTCGTAGAACTGGGCGCGGCCCTCGATCCCGATCTCCTCGGCCACGGTGACCTGCACGTTGTCGATGTAGCGGCGGTTCCAGATCGGCTCGAACATCCCGTTGGCGAACCGGAAGGCCAGGATGTTCTGGACCGTCTCCTTGCCCAGGTAGTGGTCGATGCGGAAGATCTGCGACTCCTCGAACACGGCGTGGAGCTGTGAGTTCAGCTCGCGGGCGCTCTCCAGGTCGTGTCCGAAGGGCTTCTCCACCACGATGCGCGCGTTCGCCTGCATCCGGCTCTCCGCCAGGCGGGCCACGATCTGGGGGTAGGCCTGCGGCGGGGTGGCACAGTAGTACAGGCGCCCGCCGTCGGTGCGGAACGCCTGGTCCACCTCCTCCAGGTGCTCCCGGAGGTGCTCCATGGCGTTCTCGCTGTCGAACTCCCCGGGCAGGTAGGAGAGGCGCCGGCGGAACTCCTCCCACTCCTCACCGCCGGGGTCGCACCGGGCGAACTCCTTGAGCGTGCGGCGGGCGGCCTCCCGGAAGTCCTCGTCCGACATCTGCGAGCGGGCATATCCGACGATGGCGAAGCCGTCCGGCAGGAGGCCCTCCACGAACAGGTGGTAGAAGGCCGGCAGGAGCTTGCGCCGGGTGAGGTCGCCCGAGGCGCCGAAGATCACGATCGCCTGGGGGTCCGCCGGCTTGACCGCCATCTCCTATGGCTCCTTCGCCAGGGTGCGCAGGTCCACGTCCTCGTCCTTCAGCTTGGCCGCATCGACCGCCCGGCTCGCCTTGATCATGCCCGTCGAGCGCCGGACCTCACGCCCTCGATTCACCCCGACGGCCGCCTTCACCATCCCGTTCTTCACGTAGAACGCCACGAAGTTCCGCTCGTCCATGCTCCCCCGGATCACCAGCTCGTCCCATTCCGGAGCGAACCCCAGGTACTGGAGATTGTGCTCGTACTGGTCGGACCAGAACCAGTGCGGATCGTCGAATGGCTCGGGCTCCCTGGTCTCGGCGTCGGCGATCATGCTGCGCGCGGCCGCCGCACCCTGCTTGAGCGCGTTGTCCCAGTGCTCCACGCGAACCCTTCTCCCGAAGACCGGGTGGTAGTGGTTGGCCACATCGCCGGCCGCGTAGATCGTCGGGACCGTGGTTCGGCACCGCTGGTCGACCACGATCCCGTTCTCCGCCGAGACCGGCGACTCGTCCACGACCTCCGTGTTCGGTTGGATACCGATCCCCACCACGACGAAGTCGCATTCGATCCGGGTGCCCTGGTCGGTGACCACGGCCTCCACGCGGCTGCTTCCCTCGAAGCGCTCCACCACCTGGCGGAAGTGGAACGTCACGCCCTTGTCCCGATGGATGCCCTCGACGACGCGGCCGACCTCCGCACCGACCACGCGGAAGAGCGTCGTCTCGAAGATCTCGACCACCTCGACCCGGATCCCGATCTGGGTGAGGGAGGCGGCCACCTCGCACCCGATGAACCCCGCGCCGACGACCACGGCCTTCCCGCCCGGGTGTCGCTCGGCCTCCTGGCGGATGCGGTCCGCGTCCTCGAACGTGCGGAGGTCGTGAATCCCCTCGAGGTCATGGCCGGGTACCGAGAGCCGGCGGTTGCGCCCTCCGGTCGCGATCAGCAGGCGGTCGTAGGGAATCGCGTCGCGATCCTCGAGATGCACTTTTCGCTGTTTGACGTCGATGCCGACCGCGCGCGTGCTGAGCAGCAGCTCGACCGCGTTGTCCTCGTACCAGGGCTCTGGCCTGAGCAGCGTGCTCTCGGCCGTGGCCTCGCCGCGCAGGTACTCCTTCGACAGGGGCGGTCGTTCGTACGGCGGGTGCGGCTCCGCCCCGATCAGGACGACCCGTCCCTCGAAGCCGTCGGTGCGAAGGGTCGTGGCCGCGGCGCCTCCGGTCGAGTTGGCGCCGACGATGACGAAGGTCTGCCCTTCGCTCCCCATGTCCGACCGAACACTCTAGGCGGGTTCGCCATTTCGCCGTGGCGCCCACCACCTCCGGCGGCGACGACTGAGGTGAGCGCGTTCGACCCGAATGCGCCGGGAGTTTCGGCCTGGCTAGGAGAACACGAACACGTACGCCGCCCCGGTCCCCGCGTCCTTTCCGGGAGCGCCAGCCACCACGGTCGAGCGCGAGATGGCGGCGGATTGACCCAGGCCGTCGAACGCGACGCCGTCCGATGCGATCAGCTCGTCAGCTTGAGACCAGCTTGACCCCAAGCCCACGAAGACGTAGGCCCCCCGGTGAACGTGTCCCGGTAAGGGGCACCCACGACGGCCGTGGCGCCCGAGAGGAACCGACAGCTCCGCCTGCTGGGAGGCTCGGGCTTCAGCCGCGGTTGACCCCATGAGCGCCCTCGTGACGGGCCGGACAGGGTGCCCGGTGGCGTAGGGAGCTCGGGTCATCGCCACGACGGCCAGGACCGCAGTGACCCTCGTGGCCCGGCGGAACCCCGGGAGAACAGGCTCTCTCCGCATGAGACACTCCATGAACTCCTCCGCGCGCCGGGTTGCGAATCCTACCGACCCTGGACGCCGATGGGAACGGTCAGGTTGACGAGCCCGGTTACCTTGGCCGGATGGCTTGGGTGCCTTCAGACTGAATCCGACGTGCCTGAGCTCCCCGACGTCGAGCACTACCGCCGGTTCTTCCGCGCGCATGCGACCGGGCGGACCGTTCGGGCCGTCACCAGCGATCCCACCATCCTTCGGAACACGACGCCGCGAACCCTGGAACGGGCTCTGAGGGGACGCACGTTCGAGGAACCCGAACGGCTCGGGAAGTGGCTGGCGTGCTGGACGGATGGGCCGGCGCTTCTGCTGCACTTCGGCATGACCGGCGACCTGATCTGGTCGGAGGACGAGCCCGACGTCCATCGATGGGACCGCGTGATCCTGCGGTTCACCGACGGCACCGAGCTTCGGTACCGGAACATGCGCAAGCTCGGGGGAGCCTGGCTGGCCCACGACCGGGACGAGGCGAACGCGGTCATGGGCCACCTGGGGCCCGACGCGCTGGACATTGGCCGGCGCGAGTTCCTCGACCGCCTGGCCCGCCGAAGGGGCGGCATCAAGGCCGCGCTCATGGACCAGACCTTCGTGGCCGGGGTGGGCAACATCATCGCCGACGAGGTGCTCTGGCAGGCTCGCATCCATCCCCGCACGCGGATCGAGTCCCTCTCGGACGAGAAGCGAGCCGCGCTCTAC